>JAITOJ010000153.1 GCA_031290005.1 Treponema sp.
CCCCCCCCCCCCCACACTCAAGCCGAATAAAACGGCGCGGCGTTTATTGTCCATAAATCTCCAGCTCCGCAATCTGCCCGGCCTTTGCGCCGGTATTGGTGGTTACTATCAGCCGGACGTACCGGGTCTTGGTGTTCAGCGGGATGGCGACGGCGTTCCCGTTTGCGCCGGGATCAAACACAGAGTCCGCTTCGGGAACCAGGGTGGTGAAGGCGTTATTGTCGTCGCTCACCTGCACTTCAATGCGCTGGGTGCGCTTGCCCCAAATCCGCTGGGGATTGAGTCGGATGACCGCCGTTGAAAGTTGGATTGAGGACGACAGGTCTATCGTAACACTGTTGGGATATTTGTCCGCCGCGCCTTCCCAATAGGAAGAAATGTCGCCGTCAACCGCCTTCGCGCCGGTAAAATCGTAAATTTTGCTGGACACTGCCACGGATTTACCCAAAGCCAGATTCCTGCGGCCGGCCGGGTCAAACACCGCGACTGCCGCGGTCTGGCTCTGGCCGCCGCTTTCACGCAGGAGGGGACTCACGGAAATATCGAACCGGATGCCTATTGCTCGCGCCTTGCGGCTGAATTCAACAGCGTCCCCGGCGAACAGGGCCGCGTAGGCGTCAGATACGGCCTGTTTTTGTTCAGCCGTGGCTTTTTCGCTCACCGCCAGTTTGTATAGCTCGATGGGGATACGCAAATCCATATAGGTGTAGGAAAAATGTTCGTCCCGGGTTTTGCGGGCGTCCTGCAAAAATTCCAGTTCCTTGTAGCCGTGCTCGATAGTCGGCTCAATGACCGTGCCCTCGCCGTAATCGTTCCAGGTGGCAATCTGGATGATGTCGGGCTGGGCTTTTTCCGCCGCCGTCCAGGTGAGGCTGAAAGTCTCACCGTCAGCGTAATCCAGGAAACCGTAGCTCTTGCCGCCGGCCTGGGCGTAAATATCGTGGAAGCCGGGGAATGCCGTGGCGGTCAAATGGGCGGCTGTGTTGTTTTTGGCATAAAAACTGTTCAGATAGGTCACCAGCCGGGCAATGGTCAGTTTGCCGCCGGAAGACGCCCACATGGGCGGCCAGTCGTAAGTGGCGTCTGCCCAGGACGTGCGGTTGTCCAGGTCAAAAAAATAGGGCCGTGGGTTCGCGGGACTGAAAATGGCGTCCCACTCGGTCTTGGCCTGAAAATACTGAGGGCCGAAGCAGTACACCACGGGGCGGCCTTCGAGCTTTACGTAATTTTCTTTGGTAAACCAGTTTTCCTGGAGCCAGGCGAACACCCGCGTGGCTTCCTCAAGTCCGCCGGATTTGTCAAAGCTCCCCCCCTCAATCATGTGGCTGATACTCTGGTCTTCGTAGCACACCGCGAAACGCAGTCCCGCCCGGTCGAGCGCCGCCACCATTGCCACCGCCGCATCGTGGACTGCCTTATAATCCAGGGCGTCCCGGATGCCGTACCAGTCGAAAATCACCCCGTCAATACCCGATAGTTTCATCAGCGCGGCCTGATATTCCAGCAGATTTACGTCGGAAGAATCATAGGGGCCGGTGAGAGGATAGTAATGACTGGAAATATTCGCCCTGCCGTCACTCAAGGTCTCATAGGGGTCAAACTTCGCGCCTCCCTGATGCCAGTGGAACCCGTATTGTTCGCCCGCAGGCGGGGCCTGAAACCAGGGCATATAGTGGGCCAGGACAAGGGGCTGTTTGTCCTGCCGCACCGGAGAAGAGGCCACCTGAAGCTGGGTATAGGCCGCCTCGAACTGTTTGGCGTAATCCACCGGGCCGCTTTTCTTTGGCCCGATGGTGCTGGTACAGGCGAGGCACAGCAAAGCGGCCCCCGCGGCAAAGGCAGCAAAAACTTCCGGCTTTTTCATACGCTCCTCCTAATCTTATGTCAACATTCAATTTTTGTTAGTTTAACGTTAAACCTTTTACAGTATAAACCATCTTTTTCAATCTGTCAAGAAAAAAATGTAAAAAATGCTGATTTTTTCCCCGATGTCCCGGTTTACCGCTCCGACACGGAGCCGCGTTCCCGCAATTCCACGGGCAGCACAATATTCCGGCCTTGTATCTCCTTGCCTTCAAGAAAATCCACCATCATATCAGCCGCCACGGCGCCCTTCTCTTCCGCGTTCTGGTGAATGGTGGTGAGCGGCGGGGTGGTGATGCGGCTGAAAAACATATCGTCAAAGCCGATAACCGAAACATCCTGGGGAATGCGGCGGCCTTGGGCGGCAAGCCCGGTGATAATCCCCGCCCCAAGAATATCCGCGGTGGCGAATACAGCGGTAATGTCATCCCGGCGGCTTAAGGTTTCCCCCAGGGCGATTCCTTCGTCAATCGTGATTTCCTGCTCATACACGTTCAGTGGATTAAAGGGAATCCCGTGTTTTTTCAGCGCCGCTTGATAGCCTCTGAATCGTTCATCGATAACACCGCCGGTCTTAATTGCCGGAGAAGCGAACACGATATTCCGGTGTCCCTTCCTGATAAGGTATTCGGCGGCAAGGAAGCCCCCCTGAAAGTCCTCCAGGCCCACGTTGAAGACCCGCCCGTCTTTTACGTAGCTGTCCAGCAGCACCACGGGCTTTCCGGTTTCCACCAGGCGGGCAAAAAAATCATCCTCAAAAAGACCGGTTAGAATAACTCCGTCCAGATTCCAGTTGTTGAACAGGGAATAGAGTTCTTTCTCGTCCGCCACGGTGCGGATCATCATGTAATAGCCCCGCTCCCGGAGTTTTTTCTCGATTCCCCCCAGAAGCGCCCCATGAAACGGGTCCTGCAAAAAACTGGTTGCCTGGGACTGTATCAGATGGTTGATAACCCCGATAATCCGGGACGACTTGTTGACCAGCGCCCGGGCTGATAGATTGGGGGTGTAGTTGTATTCCCGGATGATTTCGTTTATCCGGTCAAGGGTTTCTTTCGCTACCCGGGAGTGTCTCCCGTGGATGACGTTGGAGACCGTGGTGACGCTCACCTGGGCGTCACGGGCAATGTCTTTAATGGTGGGCATATGAGGAGTATACTATACCCACCACCTTACCGGCAATGGGGCCGCTGTCTTGCAAAAAAGCTGAAAAGCTGGTACATTTCTCACAGAGGAAAAGAAATGAATGCTTGCTATGTAATCGCCTACGATATCGGCACCACCGGGAACAAATCCTGCCTGTACCGGCTTGATTCGGGAATCAGCCTGATTGCCCAGGCCTCGCAAAAATATGGGCTTACGCTGTACGAAGACGGCGGCGCGGAACAAAACCCCCT
>JAITOJ010000090.1 GCA_031290005.1 Treponema sp.
GCTTCCCCCGGGATTGCCTATACACGGCTTGACGGGGCGACGGGCCGGGGCTTTTCGGTGCCAAAATTGGGGGATTCCATCTGGCCGCAGCTTAATTCCGTGATGGTACTGTATGTGACGCCGGAAGAAGAAAGCGCGGTACGGGGTATCGTGAAGAAACTGCGGACAAAATACGCCGGGGAAGGGCTGGCCTGTTTCAGGAGTGAAGCGGAAGAACTATAGGGCGCCTTCTTGCCCGTCCGCCGGAATTTTGAGTTCCACCAGGGTGCCCCCGGTTTCCGAAGAAGTAAAAACATATTCCGCCCCAAGCTGCTGCGCCCGGTAGCGCATGGAGCGCAGGCCCAGGCCCGCCCGGCGTCTGCTTGGGGTAAGCGCCGGCTGTTCCGCTTCTTCGCCGTTGAGCAGGGAATTGCCTGCTCCGTTGTCCTTCACCCGGATAACCAGAAATCGTTTTTCCTGTTTGACTTCCACCCGGACGCTGCTTGCCCGGGCGTGTTTGGCCGCATTAGCCAGGGCTTCCTGCACAATCCGGTACACGTTGATGTCCTGAATATGGGTGAGGGGCGAAGTCTCCGGAACAGACCAGGTATAGACGCAGTGGCAGGCGGTCTGCTGTTTATTGAAATTGTGGCATAAGGTATCAAGGGCCTCGTTCAGGCCGAAAGCGTCAAGTTCCACCGGGAAAGACTCGTGGGCATACTGGCGGGTGCGGGAGAGGGTTTCGTCAATCATGTCCGCCAGTTCCGGTATCAGGGTTTCCGGGCTTAACCCGGAGGCGATACCCCGGCAGAACATAGAAATACCCGCCAGCCGCTGGCAGATGTCATCGTGCAAATCCATGCTGAACCGGAGCCGCTCCAGCTCGCTTATCCGGGACACTTCAGTCTCCACCACCAGTCGCAGTTTTGTTTCCTCGTTCCGCAGTCGCTTGACCGTGTTAGCGATAAACAGCGCGGCGCTGCATATATGGGGATGCACCGAATCATCCGCCTGATACAGAATCAGCCCCAGGTATTCAGAGCCGGAACGCAGGTGATAAAGACACCACGCACGGGGCGCGCCGCCGGTATCCGTGACAGTCCGGGCGAAAATCTCCGACAGGTCAATAAGGGCGGGCTTGTTGTCCCCGAAAATACCGAAGTCCCCCTGCTGAAACAGCAAAATCCCTTTTGCTTCCGGGCAAGGCGACGGTTCGGGATAGAAAATCAGATAAAAGGCCGGAATGTTCAGATTGGTCAAAAAGTACCGCAGGGAAGGAAAGATTTGTTCCACGCTGACCACCTCCAGGAGGCTCTGGCCCAGATAACTGACATTGCGCAGGTAATTTTCCGAACGAACAGACTGAAACTGCAAGTCAGAAAACCGGGGACTGCCGGAACTTTGTTCATCCTCTCGTATCCCCGCACAGCCACAGGAAGCACGGAACTTTACCTCGGACTCAATATGGGTAACCGGAGGCACCGGTTTTCCCTGGATTGCGTCCCAAAGTACGCGCACCGCCTGGATTCCCAATTCACCCAGGGGCTGGCGCACCGTGGTCAGGGCGGGAGTTTCCAGGCGGGCCAGAGGAATATCATCAAAACCGGTAACCCCGCAGCGCCGCCAGCAAAGCTCGCTCTGTGCCCGGAGGACTTCCTGGATACCGATAGCCATGTTGTCATTGGCAGCCACAATAACGTCCGGTATGTCCCGACCTGAGGCAATATAGTCCCGAAGAAGAAGCTGGCCGGACGCAGCATGGAACGCTCCGTTCAGGACTTCGGCCCATATATCCGCCTGTTCTTCCTGCGGCAGCCGGGCGCGAAGGGCGTTGATAGACTTTCTGAAAATATGTTCCCGCGTCTGATTGTCCGGATGATTTACCGGGCCGCCGATATACAAAAATTTCCGGTATCCGTGCGGGGAAATCAGATGTTCCATGAGGGATTCCATGGAAGTCCGGTTTTTTACGATTATGGCGGGAAAATCCCGGAGGCGGTTTCCGATAGACACCACCGGCACGGTCTTCAGTGCGCCGGGCAGGCTGGAAAAATCCCGGAGGCTGAGCGGCTGCGACAGGAGGGCGGAAGAAAGAATCAAGATACCGTCCATGGCAAGATTTTCTATGAAAGAAAAAAATGTCCGGTTTCCGCCCGCCTGCGCACAGACCAGTTCCATGCCCAGCCGTTCGGCTTCGCTTCGGATTCCCCGGTACACGGAAATTTGATATTCCTCGTCCAAATTATTCAAAAATAGTCCTATGCGCATACATCCTTTCGGTAAAAATGCCTATTGCATGGTAAAGATACTTTACTCTATCATATCTGACATAAAATTCAATCAGGGGAAAAGGGGATAAAAATGAAAAACTTTTCAGGAGGACTTATAGCAATGGGAGTTTTGACAACCTTGGCGGGATGCGCTTCAAACCAGCCGTACCCGCCCGCGTATCCTGTTCCCGATAAGGTTATCGCCTTTACGATTGACGACGGGCCTTCGACCAAAACAGACCGGCTTCTGGAAGTTCTGGAAGAACAGCATATAAAAGCAACGTGTTTCCTCATTGGCAGAAATATCCGCCAGTACCCGGCGGCAGCGGTCCGGATTTTTGAAGCGGGTCACGAAATCGGGAACCACTCGGACAGTTGGGAGGGACTGGGCGGCAAGGACGAAAAAGCAATCAGCGCAAGCTTGGAAGCAGCGTCAGCGGAAATCGTGAACATAACCGGAAGCAGCCCGGTATATTTCCGCGCTCCCAACTTGGATTACGGCCCTGGCGTCCTCGCGTCTGTGGCCGGTGATATGGGCATGTCTCTCACCGGAACCGATGTCATCGCCATGGACTGGGAAGCGGCTATCACTACGGATGGCATCATCGACAATGTTATCAACAGCGCGAAGGACGGCGGCATTATTCTGATTCATGAACGCCACGAAGGCGACCTGGAACGGACTATCCGGGCGATTCCCGTGATTGCCGATAAATTGCGCCAGGCCGGATATGAGATTGTGACCGTAACGGAACTTGCGGCAAAAAAGGACGTTGTTCTGGAACCGGGCGTCACATATACTGTTATCAGATAGCGGAGGTTTAGTATGAAAAGCAAGCGCCAAGCTGTGTGTGTTTTTGCGGTGATTGCTGCCCTGTCTCTGACAGCATGTAAGTCTAATGCTTCGTCAGACGAAGAGAATGTCGAATATACCGTTACGGGAATTAGTGCCGCTATAGATGAGAATTGGGAAAGTTTGGGATATGCCGCGCGGCCAACCAAATACATCGCCATTAGTTTTGACGACGGGCCCGCGGGGGCGGTCACAAACAGCCTGCTGGCAACGCTGGAAGCCAAGAAGGTGAAGGCTACCTTCTTTCTGATTGGCCAAAATATCCACAGCCGTCAGGCTCCGGCAAAAGCGATTTTTGCCGCCGGTCATGAATTAGGCAATCATTCAAACGGCTATGATGGACTGGGCGGTTCAACGGCTGAAGACACCATCAGGACAAGCCTTGAGAAAGCCTCGGCGGAGATTAAAGAAATAACCGGCGCTGACCCGGTGTTTTTCCGCGCCCCCAACGTGGCATATGGCACAAACCTCACCAAAGTCTGTACGGAAATGGGAATGTCCATCATCGGTGTCAGCGTGTGGAGCAACGATTACCAGGGCGCTGTTACGACCGAACAGTTGGTCCAAAATGTGCTGACCGCCGCTCAAGACGGAGGCATCATCAACTGCCACGAACTGCAAAAAACCGCTGACGGGCTTGCCGCTCTGATTGACGGACTTCGCGAAAAAGGGTTCTGGATTATGTCCGTGGGGCAGCTTGCGGTGATAAAATGCAAAACCCTGGAAGCGGGAAAGCAGTATGACAGCATTAAGTAATATGAATCCTGTTAAAATAGTGATTGTGGATGACCATCCTCTGTTCAGCAAAGGGCTTGCGTCCCTGATTGCCAGCCATCCGGGATATGAAATCGCGGGGGAGGCGAAAAATTCCGCAGAGGCCCTGAAACTGTTCCGGGAACGGCAGCCGAATCTGGCAATTGTTGACCTCAACCTGGGGGATGAAAACGGCATGGATTTGATAACCGGCATCCGGGACCGCTACCCCGATATGGTTATTCTGGTGCTTTCCATGCACGACGAACGGTATTATTCCGAGCGGGTGCTCCGTCTGGGCGCGTCAGGGTATATCATGAAAAACGAGGCGGGAACCAAAGTGCTGGACGCCATCAAAACGGTTATGTCGGGAAAGATATATCTGAGCGAGGCTGAGCAGGAGCGTCTTTCCGAGGCCCTCGCAGGGGAACCGGGCAAAAATGACAAAGACCGGTACGCTTCGGTGCAGAAACTTTCCGACCGGCAGCTTGAAATATTCACCCTCATCGGCAAGGGACTGGGCACAGTGGAAATCGCGACCAAGCTGGATTTAAGCACCAAGACCATAGACACCCATAAGGAACACATAAAACTCAAACTGCACTGCAATACTTCCCAGGAACTGCGGCAGCTTGCCATTGAGTGGGCGGCGTACACTCCGTCCGCCTGATAGGTAAAATCTCTTATTTACTATATATATTCCCGGTTTTTATACTGGCATCACTTTTTATCAAGGAGCAACCCCATGATTTATAAAATTCTGATTCGTAAAATCATCCATATGGGAATGGTTTGTCTGTGCGCGGCGTCAGTTCTCTTGCTGCTGTCCTGCGGGAAAAAAGCGGCTGCCGGGGCCGCAAGCGGAGACCCGGACTATCCAATCAACATTTCAGTGTTTTCCATGTCAAATATGCAGCAGCCGCCCAAGGACAACAAGATATACAAATGGATTGAGGACAATCTGCACGTCACTTTCACCTGGGATATTCTGGTGGGCGAGAAAGACCAGAAAATCGGCGTGATGATTGCGGGCGGCGACTACCCGGACATTCTCCATGTGGACAGCCCCAAATTTTACGAGGCCGGATCTCTCATCCCCCTGGATGACCTTATTGAAAAATATGCCCCCCGGATCAAACAGCATTATGCCGAAGCCTGGGAAAAAATGAAGGAAGAAGACGGCCATGTGTACACCCTCCCGGTCTGGGGCGTCTATGAAGGCAAAGACTGGAGCGCCTGGTACGGAGACTCAGCCATGTGGATACAAAAGGAAGTGCTCCGGGAATTCGGCTATCCCAAGGTGGCCACTTTGGATGAATATTTCGATATTCTGAGTAAATACAAGGAAAAGTATCCCACCATTAACGGAATGCCTACCATTCCCTTTACCATCCTGACCTATGACTGGCACGACTTCTGCCTCATCAATCCCCCGAACTTTCTGGGTGGATTCTCCAACGACGGCAACGGCACGGTTGACCCGGTGACTCACGAATACAAGGTGTTCCTGTATCAGGACATTTCAAAACGGTGGTTCAAAAAGCTGAACGAGGTGAATGCCCGAGGGCTTATCGACCGTTCCTGCTTTGTGGACAACTATGACCAGTATCTTTCCAAAATCGCTTCTGGTCGAGTCTTGAGTTTCCACGACCAGGCATGGCAGTTCCAGAGCGGCGAATCTTCCCTGGCGTCCCAGGAAATGTATAACCGTACGTATCTGCCCCTCCCTATCGTGTTTGACGAATCCATCCAGCCCCGCTACCGGAACCGCAAAATTCCCAACATCGGACAAGGTATCGGCATCAGCGTGAAGGCCAAAGACCCGGTGCGGATTATCCGCTTTCTGGAAGCCCAGATGAGCGACGATGCCCAGAAGATAACCGGCTCATGGGGCATTTTGGGCGAGGACTATCAACTGGACGAAAACGGCGTGCCCTACCGTACCCAGGTGCAGCGTGACCAGCAGGCGGACGAGGTGTGGAAGCTGCATAATCAGGCGGCCCTGTGGTGGAGCCACAATCCCAAAATCGAAGGTTCATTCAGCGACGGCAATCCTTCGAGCATTGCCGACCTGTTCCACGAGCGGGAGGCGACTCTCCGGCCAGAGGACACGGAAGTGTGGGCGGCCTATGATGTGGAAAACAACGCTGAAATGATGGACAAAGACCCGCCGGCAAATCCGGTGTGGTTCCCCATGTGGCAGGTGTCGCCTCTGGACGGTTCCGAAGCCCAGCTTGCCTGGCAGCGCGCCCAGTCGGTCTACCGCAAATATCTGCCCCAAATCATTTTGGCCGCGCCCGCGCAATTTGAACGGCTTTGGGCTGAATATGTGTCGGAATTGGGCAAAGTCGGACTTCGCGAATATGAGGCATTTTTCCAGGACGCGGTCAACAAGCGTATCGAAAAATGGAGTCCTAAAAATTGACGCTCCATAAGGAAAAGACGTTTTTACAAAAACTGATTTCCCAAAAACAGCTCGTGTTCATGTCCGTGCCCCTGATGCTGTACGTGATTCTGTTCGCATACGTCCCCATCTGGGGCTGGACAATGGCCTTCCAGAACTACAAGCCCGCGCGCGGTTTCTTCCAGCAGGAATGGGCCGGCCTCCGGTGGTTCACGTTTTTGTTCACTGACCCGGCCTTCCTCCGGGTACTGCGGAATACCATTGCCATGAGCTTTATCAACATGGCAATGGGATACATTACCGCTATCGTCTTTGCCTTGCTGCTCAACGAGCTTAAAAAAATTCTGTTCAAGCGGGTGGTACAGACCATATCGTACCTGCCCCACTTCCTTTCATGGATTATCGTGACCGGTCTGGTGGCCACCATGCTGTCTGTGGAAAACGGGGCGGTGAACGATTTGCTCATGGCCCTGAAAATCATCAGGGAGCCAATTCTCTTTTTGAGCGTGCCCAAATATTTCTGGGGCATTGTGGGGTTCACGTATGTGTGGAAAGAAGTGGGCTGGAACACGATTATCTATCTGGCTGCCATGGCGGGGATTGACCCGGCGCTCTACGAGGCAGCCGAAATCGACGGGTGCAACCGGTATCAGAAGATGGGGTATATCACCCTGCCTGGCATCAAGTCCACCATTGTTATCATGATGATTATGAGTATCGGCCATATTCTGGACGCGGGGTTTGAGCTGCAATATCTGCTCAAAAACGGGCTGATTCAGGATGTGGCGGAAACCATCGATATTTACGTTCTCAAGTACGGGTTTGAAAATTTCAATTATTCCCTGGCTACCGCTGCGGGGATGTTCAAGAATGTGGTCAATATCAGCCTGATTTTCATTGCCAACACTTTGGCAAAACGCATGGGCGAGGAGCGGCTGATATGAAAAAACTGTCCGCTTCAAAAATCGAAACCTATGTGTTCAATACGGCGAATCTTTTCATTATGCTGGTTATCATGGTGGTCACTCTGTATCCGTTCTGGAATACCATGATAGTATCTTTCAACAGCGCCACAGATACCACCCGAGGGGGCATCACGTTCTGGCCCCGGGAGTTCACTTTGCAAAATTACCGGGCGGTTTTTTCCACGGGCACGATTTTTCACGCTTTTTGGGTTTCCGTTGCCCGAACAGTGATTCAAACCGTCACCGGGGTGTTTTTTACCAGCATGATTGCCTATGCCTTGAGCCGGAAGGAATATATATTTCGTAAGCCTTTCACGCTTATCCTGGTGCTGTCCATGTATATCAACGCGGGGCTGATTCCGGCTTATTTTCTGATGCGTTCCCTGCATTTGATTAACACGTTCTGGGTCTATGTGGTTCCCGGTATGGTGGGGGCGTTCAACTTTGTGGTCATTCGTACGTATATGCGGAGCCTGCCGGAAAGTATTATTGAGTCCGCCAAGATTGACGGGTGCGGGGAATTTGTCATCTTTATCCGTATCATTCTGCCTCTCTGTCTGCCGGTGCTGGCGACGGTGGCCCTGTTTGTGGCGGTGGGTTCCTGGAATTCCTGGTTCGACACCATGATTTATAACTCCCGGAACGTGAATTTACATACCCTGCAATACAAGCTGATGGAATATCTTCAGTCGAGTCAAAGTCAGGCCAAGAGCGCGGCGGCTATCGGCGCCATGGGTATGTCCCAGAACGCTGCGGCAAGTATGGTCACTCCGGTGAGTATCCGGGCGGCCATCACAGTGGTGGCGGCTCTGCCAATTCTGGTGGTCTACCCTTTCCTCCAGCGCTACTTCGTGGTGGGACTCAATGTGGGGGGAGTTAAGGAATAGATGAATAGTGAGATAGACGAATAGAGAAATAGAAAAATTGGAGGTTTAAGAATGAAAAGTGTAAAAAGCGGTTTGAGGCCGGCGAGGATTTTGCTGGGTTTGTGCGCGGGATTGTGGCTCCTGGCGTGTAATTTTTCTTTTGGGGATAAGAATGCTGAAGGATCCCCTGCCTGGCATAGCTGGGATTCCAAGCTACGGGAGAGTCCCTGGCTCACCGCTATCGGATCTGATTACATTGAGTTGGCGTTTAAGGCGGCCCGTGAAGCTGACCCGGACGCGAAGCTCTACTACAATGATTATAGTCTGGATAACCAGAATAAAGCTGCGGCGGTCTACGAGATGGTCAGGGATATTAATCGCAGATTTCCCAATGTGGGCGGCAGGCCGCTTATCGACGGTATCGGTATGCAGGCCCATTACGGTATATGGACTGACCCAGGCAATGTTGAAAAGTCGATTCAGTTGTTCAGTTCCCTGGGCGTTGAGGTGAGTATCAGCGAGCTTGATATTCAGGCGGGCACGAACGGGCAATTCGAGTCTGGCTGGGAAAATCAGCAAGCGGAGTTGTATGCCAAGCTTTTCAGAATCTTCAAACAAAATGCTTCCCATATCTCCCGTGTTACTTTCTGGGGGCTTAATGACGGGAAAAGCTGGCGTTCCACCTCAAAGCCGCTTCTGTTTGATAAAGATTATAAGTCAAAACCCGCTTTTTATGCGGTGGAAAACCCTGACCTAAGTTCATTCCCGGCGGAAGGTGAGGTCATGAGCGGCCTGTCTCCCCTGCATGAAAAATATGATTCTTCTTTCCTCCTGGGAAATATTGTCTCTCCTGGCGATATTGGGAAAACTGATTTTTCCAATTTAAGCCGCCATTTTACGGCTGCAACCGCTGAGAATGACATGAAGCCTGAAAATATTCAGCGGACAAAAGGCAACTTCACATACCCGGACACTATGGTGAAAGCGGTGCTGGATGCGGGTATGAAAATGCACGCTCACACTCTGGTTTGGCATCAGCAGACGCCGTCGTGGATGAACACCGGAAACAATATGACCCGGGAAACGGCTCTCGAAAATATGACGACCCATATCACAACCGTAGTCGCTCATTTTAAGGGCAAGGTCATCTCCTGGGATGTGGTTAATGAGGCGATAAAAGACGGCCTATGATATTTTTACGAAACAAACGAATTTCTGTTCTCTTGGAGTTTCTTATAGCGCTGTCCGTTCTTTCCTGTAATTTTTCTTTCGGCGACAAAGACTCCAGCGGAACCATGGAAATCCGTTACACTGACGCGCGGCAGGCCATTGACGGTTTCGGCGGTTCCAACGCCTGGACCGGTCTGCCTTCCGGCGCGGCGGGCAATGCGGTGGTCAGCCTCCTGTATTCCCGGACTGAGGGCGCGGGGTTCACTATTCTGCGAAACCGGATCCCGTTTCGGGAACGGCACCAGAATGACGACGGTTCTGAATATGACGATGGTTTTATCAACAGAAACAGCGATGATACCTATAAATATACCGAAGCGGCAGGCGTCAAAACCTTTTCCCTGAACTGGAACAGTTGGGAATTGGGAAACACCAAAACCCTCATCAGCAGGATATTGGCCCTGGATGCAGATGGCCCGGAAAATCTGACTCTCTTGAGCACTCCCTGGACGCCTCCGAATAACCGAAATACCAATTGGAAAACCGGAGTCCCTGATTTGTCCAAACCCGACGTGGGAGGCAGGCTTGACCCGGCCCGCTATACGGACTATGCGGATTTGCTGGCAGATTACGCGAAAGGCTTTGAAAGCAATATGGGCGCGAGCCTGGGGGTGTTGTCCATTCAGAATGAGCCGTCCTGGGCGCCGGATTACGAATCCTGCCTGTGGAACGGCGCGGAAATCGCCGCCTTTCTCAAAGTCCTGGGGCAGCGTTTCAACGCGAAAGGGGTTGCTGTTGGCGTTATGGCCCCGGAGGACGAGAATTTCCGGGAAGACCTCATAACAGCTTCTCTGAACGATTCGGCGGCGTCCCAGATTCTCACCCACGTGGGGGTGCATCAATACGAAGGAGTATACACATCCGCGTCCAATATGGGCTGCAAGGTTTTGCCGAATGTGGCCCGTTCGGGCAAACGGCTCTGGCAGACCGAAATTTCTTCCAGTTCTTCCAACAATTCCAACCGGGTTCCACCGGGCGATATGGAAGACGCCCTATATTTTGCCAAAATGCTTCACCTGGACATGACTTTGGCGGAAACCAGCGCGTTCCTTTTCTGGTGGCTCTGGAAAAGTGGCCCGGATAACAAAGGAAGCCTCATCAGCGTGAATTGGGACGGTTCAATATTCGCCGCGGCCCGGCTCTATGCGCTGGGGCAGTACAGCAGGTTCGTGCGCCCGGGCTGGCAGCGTATCGGTTCCACTACCGCTCCGGCTTCCGGGGTGTATTCCAGCGCCTACAAAAATCCCGGTTCCCGGGAAATCGCCCTGGCGCTGATAAACGACGGTTTGGGCACAGCGGAGATTGCGCTCAATTTGCGGGGAGCCCCGGGGTTTTCCGGCCTTGAAGCCTGGCGGACTTCGGAAACCGAAAAACTACAAAAGGTTTCCGGCGCGCTCAACGCCAGCAAAGAGGGAGCCGTCATCGTCACCCTGCCGCCCTGCTCAATAACCACCCTCTGCGGCTTGGTTGCGGAATAAACCGCAGAGCCTAAGGGACAGAGCAATAAAAAGCAAAAAAACCAATCTCAGAGCAAGTCCGGGGGATATCTAAGGGACAGAGCAAAAAAAACAAAAAAAAGCAAAAAAAGTCGCCCAAATCCCTCAAAAAATGTCCCATTTTGAACAATTTTATCCATATATATTATGCAACAAAATTCTTTTTCAGGAGGGTATCCTATGCCGCATCATCGCAGACTTCTCGCCGCGGGCGCCTCTTACCACGTCACTGCCAGGACAAATCGCAGCGAACCCATCTTTGACCCACGCCCAGCCTCAGAGTTGTTCCTTCTCGTCCTTAAACAGGCTCATAAACGCTTCTCTTTCGAGCTGCCTAACTTCACCATCATGCCAAACCATATCCATCTCCTTATAAAACCGTCAGATGATGAATCTCTGTCCAAAATAATGCAATGGATTTTGAGTGTGTTCGCCATGCGCTGGAACCGGGCACACGGCTTGCACGGGCACGTGTGGGGTGAGCGCTTCTTTTCGCGGATTATCAGTTCGGAAGCGGACTGGCTGCATGTTTTTGCGTACATTGATGAGAACCCGGTACGGGCGAATCTGGCAAGCCAGCCGTGGCAATGGAAAAACGGCGGGATATGGCAGCACCGGATGGGGATGTCTGATATAGTCAATGGGCTTGATGAAATCGTGCTCGGGATATTTCCCGGGCATAGGCGCTTGTGAGCCTGCTCTTAGCGGTTTTCTGGGATAAAAACGCCATTTTGTACTAATTTGTAACTCAGGTGGAAGGTTTCATGGGGAAGGTGTAACTATTTCCGTGTATGGCGGCAGATTTTTTCTCCACGCGTACGAAAATCCCGCTCATACTGCTCATGGCCACGCTGTTTTATCCGATTCTTTGCGGAAGACAGGTTCAATTTTATGCAATTTGCCGGCGGGGGAGGGCAATTTTGGCGGCCTAACGTAAATGGGACAGAGCTTATTACATAAGCTCTGTCCCATTAATCTGTCCCCTGCCCTCAAGAATAGGGAAAAACCCTGATTTTCACCCACCCCCGTGTCTCTCTATCATAATGCCACGGTTTCAAAAGAGCCGTATATCTTTTTCATATTTTTTAGGAGATATTTATGAAAAAAATCACAAACATGAGTATGGTTGTTTTGCTTTTGGCAGGCGCCGCGGTCTTTATGGGCTGCCCGAGCGGCAGTGGGGAAGGCAATCCCACTCTTGACGAAAATGAGTTTCCACCGAAGGCAGACGCGCATTGGAACGAAGCGAATGAACTTTCATCGGGTTTGGTGGCTTTGATTGACGCTGCGGGAAGCAACTTGATTAAAAATTCTGAGGCGGGAAACTATTATGTGTATAATTTAGAGGATTGTAATCTTGGCGACCCGCCCGGCACTGAATTAACTGACCTTGATGAGGGGGGGGGCAAACATGTAACCTGGCTCAAGAATTACGGATTTATTATGTTCCCTTTCCCCACAGATGACGCGCAGTTTATGGAGAAGGTGACAAAAGTAATCATGGTGGTGCAAACGGACTATGCGGGTGAGAAAAAAGTGGCCGCCAAAATTTGTTCCAGTACGGTAGACAATTACGGTGACGGGGTATTTGAGCTTTCCACTGCCTTTCGGGATTTTTCGGCTACCGCCGGAGATATGCAGTGGGGCGCGGAAAATTTGAGGGTAATTGTATTCTATTTTAATGATGAGAGCGCCCAGTTGAAGTCATTACAGACTCTTACCACAGCTGCCGGCGCTGACCAGAGCAAACTGCCCCTGGCTTTTGCGTTCAGCAATAATCAGGGAAGTGGCGACCAGCCCATAACCGACGGAGTTCCCGGTTGGGGACTGGACATAAAATGTGTGCTGTTTGCACAATAAGGAGAAGAGGCATGAAAAAATTCTTGGCGGTCTTGCTGCTTGCGGCGGCGGCGGGCGTCCTCTGGGCGCAGGTTCAGGCGGAAGACAGCATAGCCTTTCCCGCGGCGGAAGACCTTAAACCCGGCGCCATAACTCCCCAGTTCTATATCAGCGCTCAGGCTATATTTTCAGGAGGGTATAACTTTGAAACCGGGGCAAAAGGGTTCCGCGATTACGGCGGGGACAATGGCACCTGGGCCACTTTCAGCGTTGCTTTTATGGACAGCCACTATGGAGCGCCCAAAAGATATAATACCGGTAATAAAGCCGACGACTGGGGCGCGAAATTCAAGTTCTTCAACTATACCATGCGGATGGATAGCTGGGACACCTCAAATTCTCAGCCGGAACTCAATCCCGCGGCATGGCTGGGGGAAATTTCCGGCATGGGCGCCCACATCGGTTTTTTCAGCCAGGCCGGCAGTCTGATTTATCCCACCGACCGGACGAAAAATAACCCGGTAAAGATTCTTTCCGCAGGCAACAAGGTAATCAATCTGGGGGATGACAGCTTGGGGGATTTATATTACCCGGAAGATCTCTCCAGCAGGGCTGGCAGCGCGGTGACGTCATATGCGGGCACCGCCATCATGTATGCGGGCTATGAAAATGACCTTTTTACCGCATACCTGTCCTTCGCTTCCGAAGGGGATGTGAATACTGCGGCGTCAGCAAATGCCGACGGGTTTGCCGGTGTTCTGGATTTCACCGTGAGTCCCTGGGGAACCCTCACCAATATGCGGCATCCTTTTACCCTGAATATAACGGGTAACGCCATTGGCGGCGTCGATTTTACCGACAATCCCACAGGGTTTGGGCTTAAAGCGGAACTGGGCCAATGGCTGGGGGGCAATTTTGTGATAAACCCGGTGGTCGCGTTTGACGGCAAGGCAACCGTAAATGATTTTTACTGGAAAGCCGGGGGCGGCCTCATTTTCAGATTCAGCAGCGCCCAGTATGTGACGGACGAATGGAATGAACTGACCGATATGAGCAATTATCTATACCGCTATGAAAATTCCAAAATCCTCAAATACGCCTATGCCCAGGTGTACGGGGCCTACTCAGAAGCCGATGACTTTGACCTGGTATTCCGGTTGGAAGAGCCGGATAACGAAATCGGTTTCCATGATAAACTCGGAGCAATGCTTGAATTCAGAATGTTTAATTTGACCGGCACGGTAACCACAAATACGCTGGAATGGGCAACCTGGGGGCGGGTTTCCTGGGATTTTGATGTGGGAGACGCGAAAGTCGTAACTCCCTATCTCCGGGGTTATCTTGACAGCAACGCGGCGCTCAAGCTCCGGGTGGGCGCTCAGGCAAATCTGATTCCCTATGCGGGCTTTGAAATCGCCTATACGTCGGCAAACCTGAACGAAAGCGCCGCCAACGCGCTGCCCGACGCCGGGCGGATTGAGCTGATTGTCATTCTGAAGTCCGACGACGCAAAACCCAAGACGCCTAAACGCATGGATTTCTGGGAATACAGCAGATACACTTCGGGGCTGCCGGACAAAAACCGGTAAAAAATGGTTTTTTACCCGGACAGTTTTGTCCGGGATATTTTCTTCTATATAGGAGGTTTATTATGATGAAGAAAAGTTTTGTTGGTTTCGCGGTGATTCTTGCCGCAGTGACGCTGGTTTCCTGCGCGTCTTCAAAGCCGGCCGCGTCCGCGCCGGTAAAGGCTGACGCGGCGTACCAGCTTCCTGTGGGAAACTTTCAGAAGTGGTATGATGCCGACCTGGAAGGCGGAGACACCATTTCGTTCAAGGGCGGCGGCGTTGACTATATGTTCCCCGCCGGTTTTGACCCGAAAGCCTATTCGTCCCTCTACTTGGTGTACGAGACTTCAGCCTGGGTGGCCGAGCCTGACGTGCTCGCTCAAACCGGCAAGGAAGACACCATGCAGTTGAGTGTTAAAGACTGGGACGGTGAAGGCGGGCGGGTAGACCTGACCTATCCCTACGTGGAAAAAGGCACGGGCGAAGTGGCGTTGCTGGATGGCGATCAATACCAGGCTCTGACCGCTAAAGGCATCGAAGGGTTTGCCATCGCCGCGAACGTGTGGTCCCATAACGGTATTGCCAGGTACAAGGTAAAAATTATTTCCCTTGAAGCGCGTCCCTGATTAGGCGCTTCGGCAAGCGATTTTGAATGCCGCCGCAGGGTTTGCTTGCGGCGGCTTTTTAGTTTTTGAAAAATATGTGAGGAAAAAATGCACAAATTGTCCAAACTCATCATCTGTTTGACCGCGCCCGCCGCACTGCTTATCGGCTGTGTGTCCGGCGCGCCAAAACAGAATGGCGGAACTATTCATGTTGACTTCGACGCCCCCCGCCAGACCATCGACGGCTTCGGCGGTTCCAACGCCTGGCTGACCCTGCCCGCTGACCCGGCGGGCGCTGAAGTGGTTAAATTGCTGTATTCGAAAACCGAAGGCATCGGTTTAACCATTCTGCGGAATCGTATTCCGTTCCGGGAACATCACAAAAATGAGGACGGAACCGAACACGATGACGCTTTTATCAACAGAAACAGCAACGACACCTATATTTTCAGCGAAACCGGGGGAGTAAAAACCTTTGACCTGAACTGGGACAATTGGGATTTGCAGAATACCAAAACCCTGATTGCCCGGATTAAGGCCCTGGACGGTGCTCCGGAAAAGCTCGTCATGTTCAGCGCCCCCTGGACAGCGCCGAATAACAGCGCTATGCGTTGGAAGCCGGATGTCAAAAACTGGGACACCCCGGATGTGGGCGGTCACCTTGACACCGCGCGTTACGCGGACTACGGCGACCTTCTGGCCGATTATGTGAACGGTTTTGAAGCCGCCCTGGGGATTCCCCTGGACGTGCTGTCTGTTCAGAACGAGCCAAACTGGGAACCAAACTATGAATCCACCAAGTGGAACGGCGAACAGCTCCGGGATTTTATCAAAGTTTTGGGGAAGCGTCTGGCCCTGAAAAACGCGGTTGTGCAGGTTATGGCTCCGGAAGACGAAAACCTCAAGGAAGATATGGTAAAACCCATTCTGGCGGACAGCGAAGCCGCGGAAATTCTCTCAATCGTTGGGCTTCACCAGTATGAAGGCGCTTATGACGAGTCCGGGAAGGCCGGCGCTGAACCCATGCCCACAGTCTGGGAGTCGGGTAAAAGGCTCTGGCAGACCGAAGTGTCCGGCATTGGGCCAAAAATGCCCCGGGGAGACGGCATTGAAAACGCGCTCTTTTATGGCAGGATGATTCACTATGACATGACTCTTGCGGAAACGAACGCCTATCTTTTCTGGTGGCTCTGGGAAAATGGCAAAAAAACCAGTCTGGGAAGCCTGATTCAGATAAACAATGAGGGCGTGGTCAATGACACCACCCGCATGTATGTCCTCGGGCAGTACAGCCGCTTTATACGACCCGGCTGGGCGCGGGTGACTTCGGATACGGAGCCGCTTCCTGACGTTTTTGCCAGCGCCTACCGCAGCCCGGAATCAACCGAAGCCGCTCTGGTATTGGTGAACGATACTGATACCGAAGTGAATCTCAAACTTGATTTTGGCGGAAAAAAATTCAGCGCCTATGATTTTTATCGCACTTCGGAAACAGAGAAGCTGCAAAAAATTAAAACAGCAAAAAGCGCCGGCTCGGTGAGCCTTGCGCCCAGGTCAGTTACGACCATATACGGACACTAATTTTTTTTGATGCGGTTTCCCTCGGCCGGATTGCCGGCTTGAGGGAAACCGCACAAAATCCCAAAATTTCCTTGACAGTCCGATTTTCTTGTGTTATACTGGATTTGTCGCGCTTTGTTAGATTTATAACATAGTTATCGCATAAAGCGGAGCACGTCTCCGCCTGAGGAGTCAGAGGACTCCTTCTTCTTTTTGGAAAGGATTATGCAAATTTTTGATACCCATGCCCACATCGGGCTTATATACGATGACCCCATTGAGCAGCTCCGGGTTATTCAGGAGTCGAAACGGGCAAAGGTTACCCGTATTGTCAGTATATGCAACAGTCTGCTTGACTTTGCAAAAACCTACCCTACGCTCAAATCTGTGCCGGGGGTATACCATGCGGTAGGCGTCGCTCCGTCTGAAGTGAACACCCCGGGCAAAGACTGGATGCAGACTGTTGAACAAAGCCTCAAGCTGCCCAATGTGGTGGCGGTAGGGGAAACAGGCCTCGACTATTTCCGCAAATTCGGGAACAAGCGTTCCCAGATTGAGCTTTTCATCAATCAGCTCGAAATCGCGGAAAAGAACAACAAACCGGTGATTATCCATAACCGTGACGCGGGCAAGGATATTCTGGACATTCTCATTGACCGTCCTCCCTCGGCGGGGGCAGTGTTTCATTGCTATTCCGAGGACGCTTCCTATGCCAGCCGCGCCTTGAAATTGAACGTGTATTTTTCTTTTGCCGGCAACCTCACCTATCGCAATGCCCGGAATCTGCACGAAACGGTGCTCAATATTCCGGTGGAGCGCATCATGATTGAGTCTGAAAGTCCTTTTATGGTGCCCGCGGCATACCGGGGCAAGCGCAATATGCCTTCCTATACGCCGTCGACTTTGGAATTCTTGGCCGAACTGCTCGACACAGACATTGAGGAACTTTCCGACCGGCTTTGGAAAAATAGCTGCGCTTTCTTTCATTTAAGCGAGACATAAGCATCTCATCTCATGACCGAAATCAGAACAAAGCCGCTGTATCATTCCGTGCGGATTGGAAAAGTGGAACTGGAGGGCAATCTGTTCCTGGCCCCGGTTGCGGGATATTCTGACCGGGCTTTCCGCTCCATCTGCTGGGACAAGGGAGCGTCTTTCACGTACACCGAGATGATTTCCGCGGAAGCCCTGTCGCGGGGTTCGGAAAAAACCGCCCTGCTCATGCGCCGGGCGCACAATGAAACCGCCTACGGGGTGCAGATTTTCGGCGGCAGCCCCGGCGTGATGGAACAGGCCGCGCGCATTGTTCGGGAACAGGCAAAGCCGTCGCTCATCGATATAAACGCGGGGTGCCCGGTTCCCAAAATCGTTAAATCAGGGGCAGGTTCCGGCCTCACCCGCGACCCGGAAACCCTTTTCACCGTCACCAGGGCAGTGGTACAGGCGGCATCTCCTCTGCCGGTAACCGTGAAAATCCGCTCCGGCTGGGACGCGGCCAACCTCACCTGGAAAGAGGCCGCCCTTGCGGCAATAGAGGCCGGGGCCGCCGCTATTACTCTCCATCCGCGCACCAGAGCGCAGGGCTATGAAGGCAAGGCAGACTGGCATCTTTTGACTGAATTGACGCGCGTAATCCGGGATAAGTCCGGGGCGGTTCCGGTGTTTGGTTCCGGGGACGTATTTTCCCCCGAAGCCGCCAAAGCCATGCTGGAACAAACCGGCGTTGACGGCGTACTGTTTGCCCGGGGCGCTCTGGGTAATCCCTTTATCTTCCGGGATACCAGGGAACTGCTTGAAACCGGCGCCTATGCGCCAATGGACAGCGCGGAACAGATTGCCGCGGGCCTGAAAGAACTGACTCTGTTAATCGCCGATACAGGCGAACGCCGGGCCTGCCGGGAAATGCGGAAACGATTTTGCGCCTATGTCAAAGGCCTGCCCGATGCCGCTTCTCTCAGGAATGCTCTGGTGGCTTGCGAAACTGAATCGGATTACCGGAAACTGCTGAAATAGAAGGATGACAACTTTTGAAATTGCTTACAGGGGCAGGGTGTCGCGCCTGATATTCTGCTTTGACCGTTCCACTTCGTTTTTCGCCCGGACGTTCACATAGAGGCAGGTCATAATCGTTCCCAGTTTGTAGTTGTAATAATTGTACACGTTTGCGGTGGTGAATATGATCTGTAGATTCCAGTCATAGTTCATGTAGTGGTCAATCATGTTGAAGTAAGCGGTCCGCGCACGGGATTCGCGCTCCGTAGTCTTAAAAACCTGACCATAAATGGATTCCAGTTTTTGCCGCATCAATTGGGTGGTAAGTTCATCCACATAACCGTAGAGAACGTATACCTCATAAAGCTGATTCTGGAAGAACACAAACTGCCGGGAATCAATACCTCCGCCAACCCGTTCCTGAATAAACCGCCGGATGCCGATCATGCTGTCGTTTTCATCGGTAATTTCCTCGCAATCGGGATATAACCGGAGCAGCAGGGGAACTGAGGATCCCCACTCCAGGTCAAGGTAGCCGATGGTGGGATGCGCGTTCTGGTATTCCAAATCACGGTAATCAAACGATGGGGCAGCCCGCTGAGGCACATTCCGGGGAACCGCTACCGGCGGGGGGCCGTAATCGTAGCTTGGAGGGAAAACCGGCCCCTGGGGGGCAGGCACATAATTATATTGGACGTTTGTCTTTGGAAGCGTATAAAAATCATAATCCGCCGGAGACGCGAGCCAGGGGCGTTCCTGATAATACGAATATTCAGCGGGTAACTGCTTAGAGGCCCAGTCGTAATGAAAGTCTCCGGACGGGTATCTCCGGGCTCGCTCATAGGCGCTGAGAGAGAAAAACAGGATACAAAAAATACCCAAAGTCACAATCCGTTTCATAGACTATTCCTCTGGTTCTTTTATCGGTAAAAAAGCGGTAAGACTTGAGCTTTTTCAGGGAAAAACAAACCCCTCTGAAGAGGCCAGGCAAACTACGGCACAAAAACCGGCAATCTACCGCTGCTTCCTTCCGGACCTGACGGGGTTTGAAAGCGGCTTTTTGCATAGCGCCTGGACTCATCACAGGGGTTACGGAAAGGGAGGGATTCGAACCCTCGGTACCTTTCGGGTACACACGATTTCCAATCGTGCACCTTCGGCCGCTCGGTCACCTTTCCTTATTTTCGGAGAGAGGGGGATTCGAACCCCCGAAGCCCTTACGGGCTTAACGGTTTTCGAGACCGCCCGATTCAACCACTCTCGCATCTCTCCAAAACGAGACTGACAGGAGTTGAACCTGCGACCTTCAGATCCGCAATCTGACGCTCTATCCAGCTGA
>JAITOJ010000117.1 GCA_031290005.1 Treponema sp.
AGATTTCCGCCTGGCTTATGGCGGTGTACTTTAACGGTATGACCTTTGCGGAAACCGGGGCGCTCACGGAGGTGATGCTCCATTCCGGGGACGTTATCGAACTGCACGGCTTTGAGCGCATGGGGCTTGCCGGCCCCTTTGTGGACAAGCATTCCACCGGCGGCGTGGGGGACAAAATCTCCCTGCCCCTGGCGCCCATCGTGGCGGCCTGCGGGGTGCGGGTTCCCATGATGAGCGGCCGCGCCCTGGGGCACACCGGGGGCACCCTGGACAAGCTGGAAGCCATTGCGGGCTACCGGGTGAATCTGTCCGCCGATGAATTCCGCGCCGGCATTGCGGTCAACGGATTTGCCATGACCGGCCAGACCAAAGCGATTGTCCCCGCTGACCGGCTGCTCTACGCCCTGCGGGACGTGACGGGCACGGTGGAGTCGGCGCCCCTGATCACCGCCAGCATTCTGTCCAAAAAAATCGCCGAGGGCGCGGACGCCCTGGTCTTTGACGTCAAATACGGTTCCGGGGCGTTTATGAGGACCCAGCCGGACGCGGAACGCCTGGCGGACAGTCTGGTAAACACCGCCCGGGCTCTGGGCAAAAAGGCCTCGGCCCTCATCACCGGCATGAACACCCCCCTGGGGCGCAAAATCGGCAACTTCCTGGAAATCGAGGAGACCATCGAGTGCCTGCAAGGGGCCTGGCCCGCGGACGTGAAGGAGCTGACGATGGCCCTGGGGGCGCAGATGCTGCTCCTGGGCAACAAGGCGGCCACGGCGGAAGAAGGGCGCGCCCGGTGCGAAGAAGCGGTCATGTCCGGGGAAGCCCTCAGGCGTTTTTTGCGGAACATCGAACTGCAAGGGGGCGATCCCGAAAAGACGCTGAAACAATGCGGCGTCCGGCGGAGCCCCCACCGGCGCGACCTCACAGCCGAATCAGAGGGCTATATCGCCATCGATGCCTTCAAGGTTGGCCTGGCCGGGGTCACCCTTGGCGTGGGCCGGAACCGGACGGAAGACCCGGTGTGCCCCGACGCGGGGGTGATACTGCGGGCCGTGGAGGGGGATTTTGTCAAAAAAGGCGATGTGATTATGGAAATATACGGCAAAGACGAGGCGTGTCTTGCCCCGGCAACAACAGCCCTGGCCCAGGCCGTAAGCTGCCGCCAGGATCCGGTGAAAAAGACGCCTCTTATAGCCTGAAATTCGATCTGGCAATGAGCGCACTGGCGCTGTGTTAAGCCTCGCTCCACGCAAAAAAAAGCCGCCCGAAGGCGGCCTTTTTTTGTACCCAAGCGATGCGCGATTAGAACGCCAGGGTCAGGATAATCGGGATACCAAAAGTGTTACTGGCATCACCGTTGTCTGCGTTTTTGGTACTGAAGGCCAGTCCCGCGAGCACATTGCCGCCCTTAAAGACTTTCTTCGCATAAGCGCCGATACCAAAGGCGATACCTTTATTGGCCTTGCCGTCTGCATCAGGCGTCTTGCCGACTCCCACACCAATATCCAAACCGACGATTACTGGCCCCACATCATAGGTGGGTTCCACCGCGAACTCAATAATGCTGGACTGGTCGGCCTCTTTCCTCGCAGAGCCATCAACGGGGATGTAGAAATCCACCAGACCGGTCACCGCAAAGGGGCCGCTGGTATAAGTGGCGCCAAGCGCAATTTGAGGAAGAGCGCTGTCCGTCGTAGAATCTTGCGGAGAATCAGCAGCCGCGAGTTTTTCCTTGTCACCCGTGGGGATCTTCACACCGAAATCCACCACCAGACCCTTGACCCCGGTGTAAGCAAAAGCAGCTTCAATTATGCCCCATACATTGGTAGTGTCCGCATCATCGGTTTTACTACCTTGATATCCGATATACTGCGCCCGGACCAAACCGACCTTGGAAATATCATAGCCAACGCCAATCTGGAAGGGAGACCAGTCGGTCTTCTCGTCAGTACCGGAATAGAGCGGGTTCTCACTCCGCGCACCGTCAAAAATACTGGACAGATTTATCCCCAAGTAGGCCCCGGGAAGAAAGGTGGGCTTCCATTCCGCAAAAAATCCCGTGAGGTTGTTATTATTCTTGAAACGGGAAAAAATCTGGTCCTTGCTGATCCGGGCCACTTGACCGATGTAAGCGTTAAAATCCGAGTCGCTGGCGACCTTGCCGCGAAGGGCATCTTCCACGTACCAACCACCGACAAGACGCACACCCGCTACGCTGCCCCATACATTGGCGTGATCGCCGATGCCAAGGTAGGTTTTGGCCGTGCTATCAACCACACCAATCTGTTCAAGGAAGTTCGTAGTGGAGTCGGTATGGAACTGAGTTCTGAACCCAAAACTGCCGTTGGCCGTTTCTTTGGTTCCGTTGATGTTAAACCGGAGCCGGGGTTCCTTTCCGGCTGGACGCTCCAGTTTACCTGTGTTCACGGGGTCAGCATCACCAGTTGTAGTCGAACTGAACACCGCTGTTCCGACAAAGTCGCCGGATACTGTGATTTGTGCAAACGCTACTGTTCCTGTCAGCGCGAGTGCAGCCACGAATGCCATGAGTTTTTTCATCTTTTCCTCCTAAAACCGGTATCCTTCCGGTCTTCTGGATATATTTTACGGAACTACTGTCCCGCACCAAAACGGCCTGTTACAGCCGCTGATTGGCAAATAATAAAGAAAATATATCAGATAAATCAATTTTTGTCAAGGGGTCAAGTCCAGCAATTCCAAATTGGTGGAGAGAGTCACGCCTATAACCCTTTTTTTCTTTTATGCTACCCTGTGCGTTATGGCGTACACAACAAAAGTTGCCCTGATCATGGGGAGCGGCAGCGACTACCCCGTGGTACAGAAAGCCCAGGAACGGCTGGCCGCCTTCGGCATCCCCTTCAGGTTTTCGCTCAATTCCCTTATATCCATAACTATCCCCTCCCATGGTTTGTCTCATTTTACCCTTTCAGGCGGATAAAGTAAATGCAGTAGCCCTGCGGTCATCCGATCCATTATACCTATGACACCCGTTTTTGTGCTATACTTTTGAATATGCGAATCAACGGCCTGCCTTTTGATGTGGATACTGCCGGCCCCGGCGAACTGATTGCCCGATTTCTCAAAACCTTCCCGGCCTATACCGGTGACGATGAACGCCGCATCCGGGAAGCTTGGGATTTCCTCTGGGAAAGCGCGGACGCCTTGAGCGATGCCGATGATTCCCGATGGTATCTGCATCCCCTGTGTACCGCCGTGATTTTGGCGGAAAGCAAACTCGACGCGGATACCATCATGGCGGCGCTGCTCCACGGGCTGCCAGCGGCTCTGCCGGATAAAAACGCGGCCATTGAGGCCATGGAGGAAAAGTTCGGGCCGGATGTAGGGCGGATATTGACCGGCGTGGGCCGCATCACGGGTATCAATCTGGGGGGCAGGAAGGCCGCGGGCAAGCCCCTGTATCACCCCGGGGCAATTCAGAAAATGCTCTTTGCCCTGGCCGATGACGTGCGGATCATTCTGCTCAAGCTGGCTGACCGGCTCGACCGGCTGCGCGGCGCCGGGCTTTTGACCCCGGAAGAGCAGAAATCCCTGGGGCAGGAAGCGGAGGAAGTCTGGGCGCCTCTGGCGAACCGGCTGGGTATGTCAGCCCTCAAAACCGAGTTTGAGGACTTGAGCCTGAAGTTCACCAACCCTGAAGTCTACAGTCAGATTAAGAAAATCGTGGCCCTGAAAAAAGACGACAGAACTGAATATCTGGGCCGGGCGGAAAAGGAAATACTCCGGGCTGCCGCAAAGGCGAATATCCCGGTGAGCGTTTCCAGCCGGGCAAAGCATTTTTACTCGATTTACAAGAAAATGCAGAAGCGGAACGTGGCGGCGGACGGCCTGTATGACCTCCTTGCCATCAGGATTATCACCCCCGCTCCGGCGGACTGCTACACGCTGGTGGGTCTGGTGCACGGTCTGTGGAGGCCCCTGGACGGGCATTTCAAGGACTATATCGCCAGGCCAAAATCCAACGGTTACCAGAGCCTGCACACTGCCGTGCTCTTTGAGGGCAAACCTCTGGAAATCCAAATCCGCACCGGAGACATGCACCGCAGGGCTGAATACGGCGTGGCCAGCCACTGGCTCTATAAAAAACAGACCCTGGGCGGCACGACCAGCCGGGCCGAGGGGGCGATTATCAGCCGCCTCAAGGAACTGAAGCAGGAAGGTTTTACCAGCGGGGAGCCTTTTAACGAAATCCGAAAAGAATTGCTGGGGAACTCGATTTTTGTGTTCACCCCCAAAGGCGATGTCGTCGAACTTCCTGATGGTTCCACGGCAATCGACTTTGCCTATGCCATTCACTCGGCGGTGGGAGAAAAAATAGTGGGGGCCAAGGCCGGCGGCCAGATTATCCCTCTGGCGTCGCCCCTGAAGAACACCCAGATTATCGAGATTCTCACCACTCCCCAGGCCCACCCCACGGTGAACCAGCTCAATATCGTGAAGACCGCCAAGGCGCGGAGCAAGATTCGCGCCTGGCTTCAGCAAAACGACCCGCTGTTTACGGAAAAACCCGCGGTCAAGCCAACGGAGGCCGAGCCCAGGCGGGCGCACAAGCCGGGCGACGGCCCGGAAACTCCGGGTCAGCGGAGCTTGCCGCAAGTGTGTATCGGGAACACCACCAACTTTCTGGTGACCTTCGCCAAATGCTGCGCCCCCGCGCCGGGGGACCCCATTGTGGGCTACGTTTCCCGTGGCCGGGGCGTCATCGTGCACCGGGATAACTGCCGGGCGTTCCACAGGATTCCCAACTATCAGGCCCTGTCGGTTGAGGCGGGGTGGGTCAGTGAATAGATTATCTTTGTATGGAGGAATTATATGATGAATAACGAACAAAAGGCCGCCGGCTCCGCGTCGGCCCGCAACAAGTATTGTTTTGGCATGGGAACTATCGGACGGGATATGTTCTATTCCATGGTCAGCATGTTCCTGCTGGTGTATCTGACGGAAGTGCTGGATTTGTCGGACTCCATTATGTGGTGGATCACCGGGGTGTTTACCACCCTGCGGGTCTTTGATGCCCTGAACGACCCCATCATGGGGCTGATTGTGGATAACACCATGACCCGCTGGGGCAAGTTTAAGCCCTGGATACTGTTTGGGGAAATCGTGGGCGGCGTGGCAATGATTCTCCTGTTCACTGACCTGGGCCTCACCGGCGCGGCCTATATCGTCGTGTTTGCCCTGCTCTATATTTTCTGGGATATTTTTTTCGGGGCCAACGATACCGCCTATTGGTCAATGATGCCCTCCCTTTCGCTGGACCAGAAGGAACGGGAAAGAATCGGCGCCTTTGCCCGGATTTGCGCCAATGTGGGTCTGTTCACCGTTGTGGTGGCCACCCTGCCGGTTACCAACGCGCTGGGAAACGTCATGGGCCTGAAATCCGCCTGGTCGCTGTATGCCGTGATCGTCACGGCCCTCATGTTCCTGTTTTCCCTGACCACCCTGCTGGGCGTCAAGGAAGACCGGGACTGGTTCAAACCGGAGGAGCCGACCGGTCTCCGGGAGTTGTTCAGGATTATTTTCAAGAATGACCAACTGCTCTTTGTGGCCATCGCCATGATGCTCTTTTCCGTGGGGTATATGACCACCACGTCCTTTGGAGTCTACTTTTTCAAGTACGCTTTTGGGGACGAAAACAAGTATTCGGTCTTTGCCGCCGTGCTGGGAGTGTCCCAGATTGCCGCGCTGGTCATCTTTCCTCTGTTCAGCAAGCGGTTTTCCCGCAAGACGTTGTATACCGCGGCCACGGCTCTGGTGATTGCCGGCGATATCTTGTTCTTCTGTGCTCCCATGAATATGCTGCCCCTGGGAATCGCCGGGGTGCTGATTTTTGTGGGCGACGGCTTTATCCAGCTTTTAATGCTGATGTTCCTGGCCGACACCATCGAATACGGCCAGTGGAAGTTCGGCAAACGCAATCAGAGTATCACCTTTTCCATGCAGCCTTTGATTAACAAACTGGGGGGCGCGCTGGCCAGCGGTGTGGTGGGGGTCACCCTGATTCTGTCGGGCATCAATTCCGCCGCCACCCCGGCGGACGTAACCCCGGAGGGTATCACGCTGATGAAAAGCGCCATGATGATTCTGCCCCTGGCGGTTATCTGCCTGGGTTACGTCATCTATCTGTTCAAGTACCGGCTGGACGAAAAGACCTACACGAAAATCCTGGAAGACTTGCGGAACCGTGGAGATATTCTGGGGTAGTACGAGCCTTGTTTCGCCAATATCCTCACACGGAGCCGCCGAGCCGCGGGGACATTTCAATTATTTTTTATGAATTTTTCTATATCTTCTCTTATTGATTTCCACAATTCTTCCGCACCATTGATTAATGGATTCAATCGTTTCCAATCAATCTCTGAGCCATAAGAATGTCTGATATAATGCCTAAATGACAAATATTCCACGCATTGTTCTTTGTATTCATTCCTTAACAGTATTGTCCGTTTATCATTTTGTTCAAATGCTTGTTCGAATAATGTTTTATGCCATTGTAAATCGTTGGGAATTTTTTCTCCAATGCTTTTGAAAATTAACAAAATAATACTTTCAATGCCATTGTAAAATGAATGCAAAAACAATGCGGCCGCTGATGCTTCAATGAAGTCCGGTTCTTTGAGTTTACATAAAGTCAATAACGGCTTCCCGCTGTCAAACAGTTTGTTTATGCGGCTAATTTCATTGTTAATTTTCTCTTCTAACTTGTTATCCAACTTCCACAACCTCGCCTAATCTTTCCAGTAAAGAAAAAAATTGAACATCATAATCGAAATCCACTAAATCAATCTCGCTATCTAAATTCATGTATAGTTTTGAATATGCCTTGAAGAATTTTTCCGGAGGGAGTCCCTTTATTCCAATATCTACATCGGAGTTTTCATGAATTTTCCCCGTAACCATTGACCCGAACAAATAAACAGTCTCACAACCTTCATTCTTGAGTAAATTTATGGCCTTTTTTATGTCTTTCTGATGTCTTTCAGGGATTTTATCCAAATTCATACCCGTATTTTACGATGTTTTTTTATTTTATACAATATATTTCACCGAAATCTTGCCCCGCATTTATTCCTCCACCTTAATAGAGCAGGAAGTAAAAAAGGGGGTCAAGCGCGGGAATCAGTGTTTTTTTCTTTGTGAAGCGGAATTATTTCCTGACAGGGAAGGACGTTTAATTGATGCACATTCTTCAGGAAGGTACATAAATCTTCTACGCGAATATACGCAAACTGATAATCGTCTTCAAAGACAAGCCCAATAAGTTCCACATTGGTAAATCGTAATTTAGTAAGATGTCCGTGTTCCCGTACCAGTTGAGAGAATGACTTAAAACCTTTTTGAAATTCCATACATATTATATAGTCTCGTTCAGCAGGTATTGTCAATAGGCCGCGCTGCCTTTCCCCGCAAGCTATCCGTAACTCCCGGAAGCGCTCCCGTAACTCCCGGAAGCGCTCCCGTAACTCCCGGAGGCGTTCCCGTAACTCCCGGAGGCGCTCCCGTAACTCCCGGAGGCATTCCCGTAACTCCCGGAGGCATTCCCGTAACTCCCGGAGGCGCTCCCGTAACTCCCGGAGGCATTCCCGTAACTCCCGGAGGCATTCCCGTAACTACGGGAGGCGCTCCCGTAACTACGGGAAGCCTTGTCAATAGGCCGCATTGCCTTTCCCTGCGGCCATCCGTCCAATCCGTTCCAGGGCGGTCTTGATTTTTCCCGCGTCCGTGGCGTAGCAGCAGCGCACATAACCTTCGCCCCCCGCGCCGAACACGCCGCCGGGCACCACCGCCACCTGATAGTCCTCAATCAGCCGGGCGGCGAACTCCTCCGAGGACAGGCCGGTCTTGCGGATATCCGGGAACATATAGAACGCCC
>JAITOJ010000068.1 GCA_031290005.1 Treponema sp.
CAAAAAGTTGATGTTGATATAGCCAACGAAACGGTATCTCATGTAATAAACGTCTTACAGCCTGACTTTTTATTCTTTGTTAGTGCAAAAGCATGGGATTGCTTTAATAAAGATTTGCATAAAGAGTTGATCGCTTCCAACAGGGTAGGGCATAGTTGTCATCCCGCAAGTCCAAATTGGAATATGCCGTCCATGAAATATTCTATTGACCAGGTAGCGCCTCTCACCGGCAAACAGGCGTTTATGCAATTTATTTCACAAAACGAAATCTTTTTGGGGGCGGGGAAATTAGAGGAATAGCGTGTTGTTTGGAAGATGCCTCACGGAGGCGCGCTGTTTTGGCGCAGCCTTACCCGGCCTTCTCCATATCCGCCACAATCAGCTGCACCGTTTCCGTACCGTTAAAGGCGTTCCGCGCCAGAGAAAACACCACGTTCACCTTGTCGCCGCTGGTAAAATCGCGGTTGTACCGCTCGGCGGCGTTCCAGTAGCGGGCCGGCCATTTGAGGGCGCCGCATTGCAGGGTGAGCTTCAGGTGTTTCTTTTCCACCTTGCCGATAACGTCCGCGTCAACAATGACGGCGCTGCTGACCAGAAACCGCAGTTCCTCGTTGTCCTTGCCAAACGGCTCAAATCGGTCAACCAGCTTCATGGTGTCCGGCGTCAGGTAAGTGTGGGGCAGTTCCGCGTCCACGGCAACCGACTCGTCCTCCGGGCTTTCCAGTTCGATGAGGGACGCCTGCTCTTTGAGCCGGGCGGTAAATTCGGCGGTCTTTTCCTGAGGAAAGCTGAACCCCGCGGCGGCGTTGTGGCCCCCGTGGTTGAGGAACAGGTCTCCCATTGGGTCAATCTGGTCAAGAAACCGGGTGGCGTCCACGCCGCGCAGGGAACGCATGGAACCCACCGCCGGGCCGTTTTCCAGGAACGTGACAACGATTGCCGGAACCTTGTGGGTCTGGGCGAGCTTGCCCGCCACCAGCCCCGTGATGCCCCGGTGAATCCCCTTGTCCATGACCGCCGCTAGAAGGCCCCCATAGTCCGCCAGGCTCTTATACGCCGGGGATTCCACCAGCGCCCAGGCCTCGTCCCCCAGCCGTTTGCGGTCCTCGTTGAGCTCCGCGATTCTGCGGGCGATAGCGTCCCGCATCTTGGCGTCGCTCTCCAGAAAAAGCTTGAGCGCCAGCTCCGGCTGACCCAGCCGGCCCGCGGCGTTGAGCACGGGAATCACGCTCCAGGACAAATCTTTACTCGTCAGGCGTTTGCCCAGCAAATCCTGCCGGGCAAGCAGTTCCAGCAAACCGGGGCGGACGTTCCCGCTGTTTATGGATGCAAGCCCCTGACGGACGAACAGCCGGTTCTCGTTTTGCAGGGGCATGATGTCCGCCAGGGCCGCCAGAGCCGTCAACTGCAAGTCGTGCTGCTCCCGCTTGGCCGCGTCCGGGAACGCCTGCTCGGTCTTTTTGTGCGCGAAGGTCACAAAGAGATTGAAAAACCCCTCGATTTCCGTGGCCGGTTCGTCCCGGTATCTGGCCAGGCGGGACATATCTTTGAGTTTGAGCAGGCTCATACCCGCTGCCTGGGGGATGAGTTTTTCGATTTCCGGGCGCAGGTCAAGAACGTTGAAGTCCACCCCCTTGCCAAAGACCTTTTCAAGCTGCTTCTTTTGCAGGTCGGCGTCCCACACCATGATTTGCTGGCCCTGCAAAAATGGAACCAGCCGGGTCTGGCTGACGCGCACCGCTCCGGGCACCACGGTCTCGGTCAGGGACTCCCGGGCAGTCATGTTGACCACCTTCAGGCACTCAATCGCGTAGGCGTCCGTCAGGGGCCGCACGTTGAGCAGGCACAGTTCCTGCTTGTACAGCTCGTGGCGGGAAAACCGCAGGGCCGACACCAGCTTGTAGGCCACGGCGCAGCCGGAAATGTCCGGGAAGGGATAGCCGGAATCTTGCAGCTTGGGATTGATGATGATGGCCGGTTCGGGCAGGACTTCCGGCGGGTTGTGATGGTCAACCACAATCACGTCCACTCCCAGTTCCGCCGCCCGGGCGACTTCCGCATTGTTGGAAATGCCGCAGTCCACGGTGATAATCAGGGTGCCGTATTTGGCGGCAAAGTCTTCCACCGCGTCCAGGCTCAGGCCATACGCCTCGTCCCCGGAGGGGAGCCGCCAGGCCACGTCGATTCCCATATCAATCAGGGCGGTGACCACCAGGGCGGTGCTGGTGACGCCGTCCACATCCCGGTCGCCAAAGACCAGGACTTTCTCGCCCTCGTCCTTGGCCTGCCAAATCCGGTCAACCGCGTCCTCCATTTCAGAAAGCAGGAAGGGGCTGTGCTGAAAGCGCAGGTCGTCTTCCAGGTAATAAAGCACATCGCCGGGCCGGGTGATTCCCCGGCGGGCCAGAATCGACGCGAAAAGCAAATCGCAGGAAAACTTTTTGTTCAAATCCCGGACGACCTCCGGGGCAACTTCTTTTTTGTTCCAAGGCATACTGACAAAGGTATAGCATAATTCGGAGATTTGGGCTATACTCTGTCGTTATGGACGATTTATACGCCGTACTGGGGATTTCCAAAACCGCGGCAGCGGAGGAAATAAAAAAAGCGTACCGGGACGCCGCTTTCAAGTGGCACCCTGACCGCAATCCCAACAACAAAGCGGCGGAGGACAAATTCAAGGAAATCAACGCCGCGTACTCGGTGCTGGGTGACGAATCAAAACGCGCCCAATACGACCGCTTCGGCTCAGCGGATGCCTATGCCCAACACAACGCCGGAACGAATCCCTATGGTCAAACCGGGCCATACGGACAGACCGGCGACCCCTTCTGGGACTGGTTCGGCGCGGCCTATACGGACGGCGAAGACCCCCAGCGCCGCCGCACCTACACCTGGTACGGCCCTTTTTCCGGCAACAACAGTTCCCGGGGCCAGAACGAATATACGCCGCCTCCGCCGGGCAGCCCGTGGCACGGCCTTGCGCGCAGCGGTTTGATATTAGCCGTAGGCTTACTCTTTTTCCGATTTTCCTGGATTTTGCTGCCCATCGGCCCCATTCTGTGCATTGCGGCGATTGTAAACGGCGTCTCCGGGTTTATCCGCAATCTGGGGCGGCTGTTCCAGGCTGAATAGGGTCTTTTCTTGTGCCGGGCGTCAGCCCGCCACGCCTTTAATCGCGTTCAAAAGTTCATCGTAACCAGTGAAGGCTGGAATTTGGGGATTATCCGCGATGATATGCTGCGGAGCGCGGAACAGAAAGCCCGCGTCAGCCTCGCGAATCATGGCCAAGTCGTTGAAAGAGTCCCCGGCGGCAATGGTCTGGAAGCCGATGGACTTGAGGGCTTTGACCGCGTGAAACTTGCCGTCCTGCTGACGGAGCTGGTAGCCCGTAATTCTGCCCTCCGGGGAGACAATCAGGGAGTTGCAGAAAATCGCGGGCATCCCCAGTTTTTTCATCAGCGGCAGAGCAAACTGGGTGAAAGTGTCCGACAGGATGATAACCTGACAGAATTCCCGCAGTTCGTCCAGGAATTCCCGGGAACCCGGCAGGGGATTCACTTTTGCGATCGTGTTTTGCACATCCCTGAGCCCCAGGCTGTGTTCCGCCAAAATGCCCAGGCGCTTTTTCATCAACACATCATAGTCGCTCACATCCCGGGTGGTAAGCCGGAGTTCAGGTATCCCGGTTTCTTCTGAAAAGGCAATCCATATTTCAGGGGTCAGCACACCCTCAAGGTCAAGACAGACTACATACATAACAATCCTCATTCTCTGTTTGTTTTTATCAGTGTATGGTATGCTGTGGGATAAAGTCAATAATTCTGTAAAAGTTTTCAGCAATTCGCAATTCAACGCCGCCCCCTTGACACCCGCTCCCCTGCTTTGCTATACTCCTTCGCATAACCCTTTTGGAGAAGGAGGAGCCCATGGCCACAAACACCACAAGACTTACACGGCAGCCTGACGCAGCACCCTTCAACGCTGCCCTCCCTGGCAGGAAAACCGCAACCCCCCACCCTCTCTTCTCTCCGCTCTATTCAACTATAATTAACCCCCCCCCCCCCCCCCCCCCGGACGGCGCGCGGCTAATCTTACTGTAACCACTGACACATTCTTACTATCCCCGGCATTTCTCTACGCCGGCTCGGAGTCTCATTTAGCCGACTCGGAGCCCCATTTAGCCGGCTCGGAGCCCCATTTAGTCGACTCGGAGCCTTATTTAGTCGACTCGGAGCTCCATTTCGTCGACTCGGAGCCTTATTTAGTCGACTCGGAGCCCCATTTAGTCGACTCGGAGCTCCATTTAGCCGACTCGGAAGCTTATTTAGTCGACTCAATCTTTCCGGTACTTCACGCGCCGCAACAGCGCGTAGTGCATATTTTCTTTCAGGAGGGTTTTTATGAGCGGTACTAACTACATCCCCGCTCAAGACGCGGAGTTTCAAACCTGGGCGCATCAGCTTTAGAGCTACACTGCGACCCACGCCGCAGCATGGAATGTCCCCACCACGGCCTACTCGCCGATAATGAGCGACTACGAGGGCTGGGAAGTGGATTACGAAAAGGCAAAAAGCGCCGACCACACCGCGGCGGACGTTTTGAAGAAAACCGAGGGGCGCAGGGCCCTGGAAAAGGCCATCCGCGACTTGGTGAACCAGTACCTGCGCTACAATCACGCCATCACCGACGAAGACCGACGCGCCGCGGGGCTGCCCCTGCCGGACGACCATCCCACCCCGCACCCCAAACCTGCCACCTGGCCGGAACTGGACTTCGTTCCCGAAGGTCCGGGGGTCTTCCAGGCGGCGTTCCGGGACAAGGGGAGTCAGCGCCGGGGCAAACCGGCGGGGGCGCACGGCATCGAACTGCGCTGGGCTATTCTGGACACGCCGCCGGTGGACGCGGACCAAATCCTGCATTCGGTGTTCGCCACCCGCAGCCCCTACACGTTCACTTTTGAGGGCCATGACCGGGGCAAGACGGTGTACGTGATTGGCCGCTGGGAGAACAGCAAGGGCGACGAGGGCAAAGGCCCCTGGACGGAGATTTACAATACCATCAT
>JAITOJ010000089.1 GCA_031290005.1 Treponema sp.
TCCTTACTGGAACTCTCCCCGGTTTGCGCCGGCGGCCCAATCACGAAAGTCGCGCTGCTCAGGAGAATATAGCGTGTGTCTGTATTAGTTAGCCGTGCGCTTTCCTGCCAGGGAGGGCAAGTTTGCGACAGTCTCTGCGTGAGGTTTGAAAACTTGATTCTGTCTGTCCGCACCGTACTCCATGCGAAGGAGTATAGCAAAACAGGGGGGATAGTCCAGACACTTCCCGGCGTAAGAGGGGAACACTTCCCGGCGCAAGAAGGGGGCACTTCCCGGCGTAAGAGGGGGGCGCTTCCCGGCGTAAGAGGGGGGCACTTCCCGGCGCAAGAGGGAGGCGCTTCCCGGCGTAAGAGGGGGGCGCTTCCCGGCGGTTGCCTATGGCACGCGGAGGGACTGTAGGGCGGCCTCCGCGATTACAGCGCCCCGGACACCCGCTCCCACTGGACGGTCAGAGCGGCAACGCGGGCCTCCGCTTCGGTGACGCGGCGATGCAGTTCCTTGCTTTTGGTGCGGTCGCTGTAGTTTTCCGGCTTTGCTAATTCCGCTTCCCTGGCCCGCTTTTGCGCTTCCGCTTCGGTAATCTCATTGAGCAGTCGTACTTCCTCCCGTTCCAGCCGGCGGCGTTCAATCTTGCGCTGCTTTTCTCCGGCAGCGGGGACAGCGCTTTTCTGCTGCCCCCCGCCTTTTGCCTGAACCGCCGCGACAGCCCCGGCTTCTTCCTGGGTTTCCGCTTCCAGCCGTTCCAGATAATACCGGTAGTCCCCGGGGAAAAGCCGGGCCGAACCGGCGGCGGCATCCGGCCCGGGGGGCCGCAGTTCCAGCACCCGGGTGGCCAGGTCTTCAATAAAACCCCGGTCATGGGACACAAACACGATGGCCCCCGCAAAGGCCCTGAGGGCGTCCAGGAGCATGTCCTTGGAGTACAAATCCAGGTGGTTTGTCGGCTCGTCCAAAATCAGCAGGTTCACCGGGCGGAGGAGCAGCTTCAAGAGGGCAGCCCGGCTTTTTTCGCCCCCGGAAAGCACCCCCGCCTGCTTGAACACATCGTCCCCCTGGAACAGGAAAGCCCCCAGCATGTCCCGCGCCCGCGGGACCAGCGCGGTGGGCGCGTCCCGCTCAATCAGGTCGAGCAGGACCGCGTTGTTGTCCAGCAGTTCCGCGCTGTCCTGGGAAAAGTAGCCCAGGGAGACCCCGGTTCCGTAGGTGACGCCGCCGGAAAAGGCCGCGTCTGCCCCAGCGAGAATGCGGAGCAGGGTGGACTTTCCCGCTCCGTTCCGGCCCGCCACCACCAGACGCTCCCCTCGTTCGATGACCAGATGCAAGTCCCGGAAAATCCAGGTTTCGTTGTCATAGGTTTTTGACAGGCCCTCCAGGGTGCAGACCAGACGGCCCGAATGAGGAGCCGGGGGAAAAGAAAAATGGATGCGCTTTAAGGTTTCGGGGATTTCGACGCGCTCCATCTTGTCCAGCATTTTCTGCCGTTCCTGGGCCTGGGCAGCCTTGGTGGCCTTTGCGCCAAACCGGCGGATAAAGTCTTCCAGTTTGCGGATTTCCTCCTGCTGGACGTTATACCGGGCAATCAGGGACTCCATCTCCACCGCCCGGACGCGCTCGTAGTGGGTATAGTTGCCCTTGTAGCGCCGCAGGCAGCCGTTAAAAAGCTCGCAGACCTCGTGTATCGTCACGTCCAGAAAATAGCGGTCGTGGCTCACCAAAAGAAAGCCGCCGGGAAAATCCAGCAGAAACCGTTCCAGCCAGGCGCGGGCTTCGATGTCCAGATAATTGGTAGGCTCGTCCAGCAGCAGGATGTCCGGGGCTTCCAGCAAAACCTTGGCCAGGGCGATGCGCATCTGCCAGCCCCCGGAAAACTCCTCTACCGGGCGGTCAAAATCCAGGGCGGAAAACCCCAGACCCAGCAGCGCCTGCTCGGCTTTGGCGTTCCGCCTGGCCCAGCCGGACTCTTCCAGTTTGTCCGTCAGGGTTTGATAGCGCTCCAGAAGCCCGGCGTTTCCCGGATTTGCCGAAAGTATCCCGGCGATTTCCGCGATTTCGCGCTCCATATCGTAGCCGAAGGCAAAGGCCCGGTCAGCCTCCTCGCGCAGGGTGCAGCCGGAGTGGACAATGCCAGACTGGGGCAGATACCCAATCCGCGCGCCCTTCTGCACCGCCCGCTCGCCGGAATCGCTTTCCAGCAGCCCGGCCAGCACTTTGATGAGGGTGGTCTTGCCGGAGCCGTTCGCCCCGGTGAGGGCCGCCTTTGTTCCGGCGGACAGGTTGATTGAGACGCCGGACAAAATCTTCCGCTCCCCGAAGGCCAGGGACACCTGGGAAAACCGCGCAAAGGCCATGATGGTTCTACCGCTTTTTTTTGGGTATCAATTCAGCTATAAACAGTATGAGTATACCGAAAGTCACCGACAAGTCCGCCACATTCAGGACGCCGGTGCGCACCGGGCCGATGCCGAAATTGAGAAAATCTATCACTTTGAAATCGTTGAATAACCGGTCAACCAAATTCCCTACCCCGCCGCCGACAATAGTGCTCATAAGAATGATTTTCCGCAGTTGCCGTTCATACATCATTAAATAATACACCACGATAAAACATATCACGATAGGCAGCAAAAGTAATATCGTATATTTTACCGGCATAAACCAATTGGCGCCGAGGCTCAAAAAAGCGCCCTCATTTTCGGTATATATCAATATGAAGTAATCACCCAGCACCTTTATGGTCCCTTTGCCCCGCAACAAGGTAAAGGCAATCAATTTTGTTGCCTGATCAAGAAGATAATTACATAAAAGCACCGAAACGGTAATTATCATATAAGGTTTTCTATCTTGCAGTAATTGCATAATCAAACCTCCTTATCCTTCGAATCCAGCGATTTTCCGGCACACTAATTCCGCAGCCGCTGGTAAAAGCTGCCATTCCGCCTGCTCCATCACCCGCTTTTGCAGAATTTCAGGAGTGTCTCCTTCCCGCACTTCCACTGCCTTCTGCAAAATAATCTTTCCTCCGTCTATGTTCTCGTCCACGTAATGCACAGTCGCTCCGGTGATTTTTACCCCCCGGTCAAGGGCGGCCTGATGCACCTTGAGACCATAAAAACCCTTGCCTCCGAATGCGGGGAGCAGCGCCGGATGAATATTGATAATCCGGTCAGGATAGGCCTGAAGTACCGGCTGCCCCAGGACGGCAAGAAATCCCGCCAAAACCACCAGTTGTATCCGGTATTCTTCCAGTGTCTCAAGAAGAGCGCGATCAAATCCTTCGGGACTGTCAAAGTTCTTCTGTTCCGCCACGACCGCCGGAATATGATATTTTGCCGCCCGTTCAAGAGCGGGCGCCCGGGAATTATTCGAAACGACCAGCGCGATTTTTCCGGACCGGAGGATTCCGGCCTCTTGAGAATCAATCAATGCCTGGAGATTCGTTCCACCGCCGGAAACCAGCGCCGCGATAGGGACAACTGCCATATAAGTATTATGCTGAAAACCCGCTTTTTGTCAATGCCATATATACATCGCTCAGCAATTCTCATTTACAGCCCCTCGCGGATTACCGGCAGCGATTTCTTGGCATCGTCCCGTATCGGAACATCGTTTCCGCTCTTGCATCGCCCGTTGAAAATCCAGTATAAAAAACAAAAAAAATGAGAAAAAATCCCTAAAACCGCTTGACACTTATGTTAGCCATCGCTAACATACAAGCCGTTAGCGATGGCTAACATAAAATGCATCTTTCAAGGAGTATCTATGTTGAAAAGAACAACGAAGGCGCTTATTGCAGCGCCGGTGTGCGCCCTGCTTATGGCTGGCGGGGGGCTTTGGGCCCAGGAATCGCAGATTGCCGGAGACGCAGAGGCGGCGGAAGAAGGCGGTATCGGAATAACCGGTGGCGTGGAACTGGGCTTTGGCGATGTGGCTGATAAAACCGTGCTGAGCCTTATGCCCAACGTGGTGTTTGAGCGCAGCTTTGGCAGTCTGGACGTGTTCGGGGAACTGGACTACACGGTGGTTTTGGACGACCCTGCGGGGCAGGAACTGGCCGACGAGATTGAACTGGGCTACAATTTTTCCCTGTCAGAGGCGGGAACCCTCGCGGTTATCCTGAATAACCAGAACACGTTTTTCCTGGCGCCGGA
>JAITOJ010000128.1 GCA_031290005.1 Treponema sp.
AGGCTGCGCCAACAGCCAGTTGTCTCGGATGATGTGGCATAAGATACCTCCTGATTACTGCGAATATTTGTACATATTAGTTATTGATTTTTTTTATCAATTTAGGACATTTTTTGGGGAGATTTCTTGCTTTTTTTTGATTTTTTTTAAGCTCTGTCCCTAGTTCCTGAAGCTCTGTCCCTAGTTCCTGGGGACAGAGCTTGGCGTGAAGGGGTGGTTCGACAGACTCACCAACCGGGGGCGGTCCAAGGGCTGCCCAAGGCTTCCGGGCGATAGTGCCGGGTATCAGGGGGGCACTTCCCTACTTACAGGAACATAAAAAAAGACCGTCTTTGTCTTTCGAGACAAGGGCGGCCTTTTTTATGCCTTTATCTGTATTCTTTGCAGAATTATTATGGGCCCACCTGGACTTGAACCGGGGACCGACGGATTATGAGTCCGTTGCTCTAACCGACTGAGCTATAGGCCCAATTTATAACAGTGGTATTATAAAAAGAAGTCAAAAATGTGTCAAGAACAATAACAAGTTTCGAATTTTTTGCGGAAATTCTTCCCTCTCCCCGCCGCTTTGTGATATACTGATCTCATGAATACCCCTGACTATACGATTCAATACCGCAATTCAGACCTAGGGCAAACTGGACTATTTTTCTACAACTCCGCGCCCGACCTGGCCGCGCTATATCCCAGTGAAAGCGTGGCGGCGACAGGCAGGTTTTTTGTTACCGACACGGCGGTGGCGGCCCTGCCCTGCATGAAGGATTTCATATCCCGTTTCACCTTGAGCGGAGATACCGGCTGCCGGAACAAAGATTTGCTGCTGGTAATTACGGCTGGGGAAACATATAAAACAATTGATACGGTTTTGCGGATTGCCAAGACCGCTTTAGAACATAATTTGGGGCGAAAAAGCCTTTTTGTCGCCATCGGCGGCGGCGTGGTGAGCGACTTAACCGCTTTTGCGGCATCAATCTTCAAGCGCGGCGCAGGATTGGAAATCGTGCCCACCACCCTCCTTGCCATGGCGGATGCCGCTGTGGGGGGTAAAACGGGCTGCGATTTTGGGGCGTATAAAAATATGCTGGGCACTTTTTATCCTGCCCGGCGTATCCATTTTTATCCCGCGTTTCTGCGCACGCTCCCCGAAGGCGAGTATCGTTCCGGTCTGGCCGAGGCGCTCAAAACCGGCCTGCTCTTTAACGCCGGGCTGTTTGACTTGTTCAAGGCCGGTAAAAAGAAACTGTTCGAAAATGAATCCGCCATGATTCGCGCCTGCGTAATGGCAAAGGCAAAAATTGTGGAAGAAGATGTTACTGAAGAAGGTCCGCGGATGCTCCTGAACTTCGGGCACACCTTTGCCCACGCCCTGGAAAGTGTTGTTGGACTGGGGAAAGTCAGCCACGGGGATGCGGTAGCCTGGGGCATGGGACGCGCTCTGGACTTGAGCGTACGCCTGGGGCTATGCGCCCCAGCCTATCGGGACGAAGTGTATGCGGTGCTCGCCGCATACGGCTGGGAAACCGGGCCGGTTCATCCGGCTCTTGCGGCGCAAATAACGGATATGCCGGCTGTCCTGATTGAGGCCATGAAAAAAGACAAAAAAAACAGCAGCGAAAAAATACGGGTCATTCTGCAAAAAGGGCTTTCGGATACGGTGATTCAGGAAGTTGCTGAAGACCGTATCCGCGTCGTGCTGGCTGGAGGTTGAATTATGCGGGATATTTCAGGTTACTTTGATTGGGCTGCTACTACCCCTGTAGAGCAGGACATACTGGAAGAAAGCACAAAAATTGCCCTGGAAGAATATGCCAATCCTTCGAGCATCCATCAATGGGGAAAAACCGCGCGGGAAAAACTGGAAAAAGCCCGGATGCGCTCTGCCAATGTGCTGGGTGTCCCTGCTTCCACCTTGTATTTTACCTCCGGCGGAACCGAATCAAACCATATTCCCATTATGTCGCTCCTCAAGAAACCACTGGCTGCATCCATCGCGGTGAGTGAAATCGAACACCCGGCAGTACGGGAAATGGCAGAGTGCCTCAAGTCCCTGGGCTGGAAAATCATCCCCATCAAAAGCGACCGCCGGGGGCTTGTAAGTCCCGAAGCGGTGCGCGGGGCAGTCGAACCGGATACCGCCTTGGTGTGCGTCATGGCAGTAAATAACGAAACCGGCGCGGTTCAGCCGGTCTGCCGTATCGCCGAAACCCTTACGATCGGTGCGCGGGGCAAAAAACGGCCACGGTTCCATGTCGATTGTGTGCAGGCTGCGGGGAAAATTCCCTTTGATCTTGCCTTTCCTGGCATCGACAGTGCGGCATTCAGTGCCCACAAAATTGGCGGCCCCCGTGGAATTGGCCTGCTCTACCTTGCAAAACCAGTGGAACCTTTTGCGCGGGGCGGCGGACAGGAAGGGGGCATCCGCAGCGGCACTGAAAATCTGGCTGGCGCGTGGGCGTTTTCGCGTTGTCTGGAACGTTTTTATCTGGGAAAAAATGCCGAACAGGACAACTCAGCCGCCTGGAACCGCTATCTCTGCCAGCAGGAATATACCAGGCAGTTTATCAAAGCGCTGGGGACGCTCAAGTCCTGCATGATTATCCCTCAGACACGCGCGATGTTTCCACAGGAAAGACAGGCGCAAATCCTGTTCCCGGAATATTCCCCCTGGATTGTGCAAGTCAGCTTTGCCAGCATCCCCGGCGAAGTGATGGTACGCGCCCTGGACGACCTGGGTTTTGCCATTTCCACAGGTTCCGCCTGCTCATTGCATGGCGGCGCGGCAAAAAAAGGCCGTTCCATCCTCGCAGCCATGGGAGTTGACGCCGGGACTGCCCAAAACGCGGTACGCTTTTCCTTTGGCAGCGGCACAACCAAAGAAGGCATGGACGCGTTGTTTGAAGCGATAAAAAGTATTACAGATAAATACAGTTCCGCGGGCCCCGCCCGTTACACTCAATCCGCCGGATAGGGCCACAGTTTGCCGTCCGGCCCCTTCAAAAGGCAGACCCGGCCTTCGGGCCGGTATTCTTCGCCCGCGATCGCTCCTTCATGAAGGGTGATTTTGCCGCCGCCGCCGGGAAGGTCAACCGCATATTTTGGGAGCGCAAGTCCGGAAACAAGAGACTTGAGTTCAGCGTAGATGGCAAGTCCTTGTTTGAGAGGAACCCGGAAGTGTGCGGCGCCGGGGGCAAGGTCAAGCTGAAAGAGATAATAGGGAGTGAGGCCCAAATTCAGGCACTTCTGGAAAAGTTCCGCCAGAATTGCCGCATCATCGTTTATCCCCCGGAGCAGCACGGTCTGGATATGTACCGGGATTCCCGCGTCAACACAGGCGGCAAGGCGTTCCCCGGCAAGCCCGCCCAGTTCTTTGGGATGATTGATATGGGCCGCCACCCGCAGGGGCCGCCAGCGGCGGAACAGGGCGATACTGTCATCGGTCAATCTGGCTGGATTGGCGGCCGGCGCCCTGGTGCAAACCCGGAGCACTATCCCGGGCCGCGCTTCCCGGAGGGCGGCAAACAGGATATCCAGCCGGTCGTTTGTTTCAGTTAAGGGGTCGCCGCCGGAAATGAGGATTTCCCGGATACCAGGGTGTTCCCTAAGGTACGCAAGGACGGACGCCAGTTCCGCTTCGTCAATAAAATCCTGATTGGTTGCTATCCAGGCCCGGCGGAAACAGAAACGGCAGTACCCGAAGCAGCGCCCGGTAGTTTTCAGGAGCGCCCGGTTGGAATACTGATGGATGAGCCGGGGAGTCACCCGGTACCTGGATTCTCCCAGAGGGTCGGCCAGGGCAAATGGATCACTCCCGGCCTCTAGGGAGTCAGGGGTAAATTTGTGGGCATCCGGTGAGTCGAACATACGGGTCATGGGAAATACTGTATACAGAATACAAAAAAAAGAACAGTAGGAATAAAGATATCTCTAAGAAAATCCTTCGTCTTGCCTCGCATCGGCGTTTCCGAAGCAACAAAAATTCCCCGCTGCTACACCCGCCCGCCGGTCAATAGCGCATAGAATTTATTGACAATAAAAGCTAATATTTATAATATATATGTGGAGGTTTTTGGTTATGAATAGAGCGACCATTCAAGTGTACACGGTGCCGAAGATTAAACAGGCATCAAAATCGGCCTATAATGCTACAACTTTGGCTGCCATGCGGGACATCGAAGATGCCATCAAAACCGGTGTCCGGGGTACAACCGACTTTGATGCCGTTCTTGCGGAACTCAATCAGGACGAATAATGCTGGAAGTCGTCTTACGCAAACAGTTCAAAAAAGACTATGCCCGCACCAAAAAACGTGGTATGTATGATATGGACGAACTCAACCGCATTATGCGGGATGTAGCCGAACAAAAATCCTTGCTGCAAAAAAACCGTGACCATCCACTGGCAGGAAATTTTATTGGTTATCGGGAGTGCCACATTACCGGAAACTGGGTTTTACTATATAAAATCACCAAAACCCAAATTTTCTTTGCCCGAACCGGCACCCATGCGGATATTTTAGAATAGGGCATCTCTTAGAAAATCATCTCTTATCCCGCGTCGGCATTTCCGAAGCAGCAAAAATCCTGTGTTGCTACCCTCGCCCGTCGCCCGCTAATTGACACACCTCTTTCATTCGCGTACACTCATCCTATGCGGTTTCCTCATTTTTTGCGCTCTTTGTTGGTATTCTACGAATTGGCCCGTTTTATTATCTTGTGCGTTTTCAGGCCTGAACCGGCGATCCTTGACCTTCCGCTTTCCTGGTTTGCCGGCGCTCCTCTGTTAGTGTTTCCGCCGGCCCTTGCGGCGCTCTACTGGCTTGATTCAAAAAACGCCCCGATCTATATGAAACTCTTTGTATTGGTGAAGCTTGTTTCGGCACCAGGTCTTATATCGTATATGGGGATTCATTTGCGTACTATGCCCGGCGCAATCCTGGTGATTTTATTGAGCATTGATGTTATACTATTGATACTGCTATTTTTCAAAAATATGAGGAAAAACGATGTTATTAGCGATTAACTATCCGTCATGGATACATCCGGAGATTTTCCCCGGCGTTCCGGTACTCGGTCTGATACGCTGGTATGGTCTGATGTACATTTTTGCGTTTGCGGCGGCATATCTGGTACTTTCCCGGCTGCGGAAAGAAGGCACTTTTGATACTCCCGGTTTTTCCGCTGGTGAAGACGATGTATTGAGTTTTTTTACCACGGGCATCATCTTTTTGCTTTTAGGGGCCCGGATTTTTTCTACCCTGGTGTACGATACCAGCGGCCTGTACCGCCAAAAACCCTGGCTGATTTTTTGGCCCTTCGATATAGCCACCGGGCGGTTTACCGGCTTGGCAGGAATGTCCTATCACGGCGGCTACATTGGCTGCTTGCTGGGTTTGGTTTTCTGGTGCTTCCGCAAAAAGCAGCCGCCCTTCAAGTGGATTGATGCCATAGTCATAACCATAGCTGCGGGGTACACCTTTGGCAGAATCGGCAATTTCCTGAACGGCGAGCTTTACGGTCGGGTGACTACTGTCCCCTGGGGCATGATTTTTCCGGGGGCAAGCAAATTCTCACTTTCCCTTGATTGGGTCAGAGAGACGGCGGAACAGGCGCGCCTGGTCTTTCCCGAAGGGACACGGCTCATCAATCTGCCCCGGCATCCCAGCCAGCTCTACGAGGCATTTTTTGAAGGACTTGTCCTGTTTTTACTGCTCTGGTGTATCCGTAAACACAAGCCCTTTGACGGCTTTCTTGCCGCCGTTTACACCGCCGGTTATGCCATTTTCCGGTTCTTTATCGAATATTTCCGGGAGCCTGACACAGATTTGGGTTACCGGTTTGCCAA
>JAITOJ010000140.1 GCA_031290005.1 Treponema sp.
CTTTCGAGCTGCCTAACTTCACTATCATGCCAAACCATATCCATCTCCTTATAAAACCGTCAGATGACGAGTGTCTGTCCAAAATAATGCAATGGATTTTGAGCGTCTTCGCCATGCGCTGGAACCGGGCACACGGCCTGCACGGGCATGTGTGGGGCGAGCGGTTCTTTTCGCGGATCATCAATTCGGAAGCGGACTGGCTGCATGTTTTTGCCTACATAGATGAGAATCCGGTACGGGCGAATCTGGTCAGCCATCCGTGGCAGTGGAAAAACGGCGGGATGTGGCAGCATCGGATGGGGATGTCCGATATAGTCAATGGGCTTGATGAAATCGTGCTGGGGGTGTTCCCCGGGCATAGGCGTTTGTGAGCCTGCCCTCAGGGGTTTTCTGGGATAAAAATACCATTTTTAACTAATTTGTAACTCAGGCGGAGGGTTCTCTGGGGAAGGTGTAACTATTTCCGTGCATGGCGGCAGATTTTTCTCCACGCTTACCGAAAATCCTGCTCATATTGCTCATCACCACGCTGTTTTATCCGGTTCTTTGCGGAAGACGGGTTCAATTTTATGCGATTAACCGGTGGGGGAGCGCGGTTTTGGCGGTCGAACGGCAAACGGGACAGAGCTTATGGAGGCCCCCCCCTACATTTTCGTCTTATGCTCTGTCCCCCTAAAAGTAAAAAAACCCGAAGCAAAGACAAACGGCCTCCTGCTCCGGGAAAAAATAATCGTGCTGCTCGCGCTACCGTTTGTGGTAGTAATTGTATAAATTGAGCGCGGACTTGTTGGTTCCCTTAAAATAGGCTTGCTGGAAAGGCCATATCAGAATACCGTTGGGGAACACGTCGTAGAGGTAGGCCGCATCGGTTTTTGGGATGCCGTCGGCAGATTTGCTTTGGTACTTGCTCTGCTCAAAGCCTTTGGGGAAAATTTCCCGTAGCGCCTTCGTGTTCATCTCGAATGAGTAGATGCCGTAGGGGGCGCGGTTCGTGCCTGATACATTTGATTCCAGGCCGGAGTTTTCAAAGATCGTGTCCTTGTTGCTGTCGTCTATAAGGACGCCCTCGTGGAGCATAACCATGGCATATTGGGCGTCTCTGTCCTCGTACCATTTGATTTTGTATAGGGACGGCGCTCTGCCGCCGAGTTCGGTGGTGAATAGATTCCTGGGCGAAAAAATGCCGGGGGTGAAAAACTTCGCCACGTCAACGCCGTAGTCGGCATCGCTCGCGCCGGGCCACACGGCATCAGGCCCAGGCTTAGGCAGTTTCTTTGGAAAATGGAAGACGCCGCTGCCGTCCAGGGCCGCCTTTGCCGAGGAAATGCCGTCTTTCGCGTACTGATACTTTGCTTTCGCTTCGCCGGCAAACCTTGACGGCTCGGCGCCGGGATTAACGGCGGAGCCGTACCAAAATCCCAGGGAAGCGTTAGCCATATTCAGGGCTTTTGACAATTCGGCTTTGGACTTGCCCAGAGCGGCGGCGTTCCGCACCGTCATAAAATTGTTCTTGAACGGCAGGTTGCCCGTAATCCCGGACACGTTGTTCCAGTAATCTTTATGGGACTGAGTTGCCAGGGTGAACACTTTGTCAAGAACCTCGTCAAGCCCGTCGGTTATCAGGATTTCGTTTACCATCCAGGGGCGCAGGTCAATAGTCCAGTCATAGGCGGAAAGATAGTCAAACGCCGCTTTTACTGCCCGCAGATTGGAGAAAATATAATCCAGTTCCGCTTTGCCTATGTAGGTGTCTCCGGGGCCGTAGATTTCTTCGAGTTTGAAGCGTTGCTTGAGCCGGTCATTCAGAAGCACCTTGCCGTCCGCCGGGAAGGAATCCGCCCGCCGGGCAAGCGCTTCAAAGGTATCGCCAAAAAGAGAGATATGTACGTTGTCGATAAAACTGTTGAAACCGCCTTTGTAGGAACTTATCAGTCCCCAAAAGATGTTGTTGTTGAAAGACTGGCGGGTTTTGGGCGAGGCTTGAGCCATGGCGAAGTCTCCAAAGGGCGTGGCAAAACCTGAAATCCGCTGGTTTATTTTAGGAAGCACCGCGTCTTCAGGAATATCGACTGTGCCGATGTAGGTCATATACCAGCAGTCAGACGCGCTGTAGCCGTCGCAGACCCAGTCGTCCAGATTTCCGGGAAGGGAGGAGAAATACAAAGAACTCAGGACAGAGCGCACGTCCGTGTCCAGCAGCAGCTCCCCCAACTCCGCAAACGTGGAGTACAGCAGGGCTTCCGGGTCGCCGGTGTCCTTTTTATATGCCTCTTTATAGAACGACGCGGCATTGTCGTATTTACCGGCGGAAAGGTATTTTCGGGCGCTTGCCATGAGACCCGCAAAATCCTTTTCCTCAAACTCCGCGCTGACGGTTATGTCCCCTGCGGGCAGCGATAAACGATAGGGCAGGTCTTCGCTGACAGGGACAGGCATTCCTTCGTCCACGCGATACGACAGGGTTCCGGCTTTCAGGTCATACCCCGCATCGGGAATCAGGGTGAGCGTGACGGGGTCGCCCGGATTGGCGTAGAGCGGTTCCGGGGATATAAAGCCGCTGGCAATGGAATTATCCACAGAGACCGTAAATTTCCCGCCCGGCTTGGGCACAAAGGTTCCGGTGATGGTTACATTCGCGCCCGGAGACGGGGTGGAAAATTGATATTTCCCGCTGGTTTTTGCAATGTTGCTGGCATTGCCCCCGCCGGTGATTTCCGACAGATACTTGAGGGTGCTGTCGTCGAGCGCATAGCCGGGAGCCGGGTTCACATACACCGTCACCCAGGCGCCTTCGGGAACCCGCGCTTCGCTCACCCGGAGCGTCCCGTGCTCCGGGGCCGGAAAGACCCGCACCACATACTGGGTGCGGTGGTTAATTTCCTGCTGCGCTGAATTTTGGCAGGCCGCAAAAAATACCAGCGTTCCCGTAAGCACAAACGCGCAGACCGCGCCTAATTTCTTTGTCATGTTTCCCTCCTTATCGGGTTAGAAGCTATAGGTGAGGGAAATAGGCACAGAAATGACCGGCTCGCCGGTAAATTTCGGAATTATGCCATACACCGTTGAATTGGGGTTGAATACATAGCGAGGGCTGTCCGGCAGCATTATCACCACGCCGGTGCGTATTCTTCCGCCGCCAAAACTCATCTCCACCCAGGGGCTGACGCCAAAATCGATGTATTGGCTTGCGTCAGTTTGCGCCTTCACCGGGGTAATGCCGAACTGCCACAGGGTGTCCGCTCCGTGCATATCAAGGCCCACATCCACGCCGGCCCGGAATCCCTCCGCGACCTTATAAGAAGGCATAAACCAGGCGTTTATATTGTAACCGTTGGTGATTTTCCTTCCCGCGGCATCACTTTCAATTTTGCCGCCAAAAGACATATCCGCGCGGACCGTCACCGTGAGCGCGTCAAGGAAGGAAGGCGTCCAGGCGACGCCCAGGGCGATAACCAGGGGCTTTTGCACCGTATATTCATCGTGATTGGGATTGAGTATTTCAGAATAATCTTCCCCGTCAGTGCCGATCACCCGGTCATAGACCACAAAATTGGTGCTGTCGGTATATTTCAGGGGAAGTTTCGCCCCCGCGTCAACGGCAAGGCCCTTTACGCCGTTAAAATAAAAAGCCGCTTCGATGGTATCCGCGTCGCGGTCATTGCTCAGCCCGGTAACAAGCCGTTTTTCCAGATTGACGTCCGGCGCGCCGCCCTGTTCGCCCCAGCGAAACACCTCGCGGTTATTCCCCACAAACTGTATGCGGGCAAGGCCGACATTCGGTATCTTGTATCCGACGCCTATCTGCATGGCCTTGTACACGTCCCAGACCGTCATCTCCCGCGCGCCGTTGTATAAGGGGTCTGTGTCGTCATAATCTTTCTGCCCGATAACTTCGTTGTCTTCGTTGTTGAGCAGATTGAAAATCGCCCGTAGTTTGTTGACCCCGGTGCCCAGGGCGTTGGACCCAAAAGCCCCTTCCAGCAAAAGGCCGTTCCAGGGCGAGTCGAGCCACGCCAGGGGTTCGAGCTTGAAATGCGCGCCCTGACTCGCCTTGAACCGGTAGAAAATATTGTCCTCGTCTTTCGCGCCGTTGGGCAGAAGCCATGAGCCGAATTCGGACGCGCCGATACGGCCCCGGAAGTCATCCTCATTGAACTGGCCGACGGTCAGTTTAATCCACTTAAACGGCTGTGCCCACACCTTGGCGTTGTCAGACACATAGGCGTTGGCGTTGCTGAATTCAAGGTTGATATTAAACCCTATTTTGCCGCTCGGCGCGATTCCGTTGGCGGTGAAGGCCACGGAGGGGGTGTCGCCCCAGGTGGACGTGGCCGCGGACACCGCGGAATGGCTGCCCATAAACGCGATGGGGGTGACCACTGCCCTGCCCCAGGCGCTGAAACTAATCTCCGCCTGTGTAACGGCAGCGCAGAGAACAAAAAAAATGCCTAACGCAAACTGTTTGCGGTGTTTCATACTAAATCCTCCAAATTGACAAAATTGACAAACCTTATTAAAGAAAGCGGGGCATAGTTGGTATGCCCCGCTTACATCACACGTTATTCACTCCAGGTACTGGCTATTACAGTTCTTCCGGCGTGTCGGTCAAACCGCGCCAGTCCATAGCCTTGAATTTCTTGGTACCTGCGGGAACGGTGTATCCGTTCTTGATGTCCGTCGTGCCGCCCACACCGGGAGAAGGCGGATTCGTGGCCATCCACGCGTCATAAGCCGCCAGCGTGGGTTCAACCCGTGATGCTACACGCTCGGCGATGGTGGGATGATTGGGTCTGCCCCAGGTGATGCGGTAATAGTCATAGCGGCCAATAGGGTCGTCAATGGAGAACCAGGGGGCGCGCAGTTTTGCCAGCATCCAGTCGGAAGCGGCGGATCCGCTCGCTTTATCGGTGTCTCCGTTAAAGACCGCCGTGGCGTGGTAGTTGCGGTCTGCGGCTTCGTTTCCGGTGTTGCCGCCGTGGTCGCCCCAAGTCTGAGCAAAGCCGTTACGGAACACATACTTGTATTCGTCCCCTTCGGCTTCGCCGTAGAGCTTGTACACCTCGTCAATCATAAGCCAGTTACCAAACTGAGATTCCTGATTGTTTCTGCCCTGGGTGTATCCGTCCTGAAAGAGCACGCCGTTCGGCGCAATCAAAGCGGAAAGATAATGCTGGTCAAAGGGTATGGTGCAGAGGAGCCCGTACTTGCCGCGCCCTTCCTGACCCTTAACGTGGTCAAGGTCAAGGCCGTAGTGCAGGTCGGAAAATTCGCGGAAACGCACGCTGAACCAGCCGGGAGTCTCGTTGCGGCCTTCGGAAAGGTTCTGCACTCCAGACCAGGTGGAGTGGGGACTTTGATAGGTCACCAGCGGAGTGGTCATATTTGTTGAAAGCGGTAATTCGCCAGGCTGGCTTGCGTTTGTGGGTGACTGAACAAAGGCGTCAAAATAGGGCGCCCAGCCGCGCACCAGAATATACCGGGCGTTATCGCTGGTGCCGCCGGTGGTTGCAGCCCAAGTGGCGCTATCGGCGCGGTCGGGGAAGATTTTGTCGCCATTAGCAGGTTTAATAGGATAATAGGGCTTGCCGTTCATATCGCTGTATTCCATAAGGCCAGGCTGCCCCAGAGGGAGCGGGTCGGCATACTTGCCGTCCTTCTTGTAACCGGTCATGGAGATGAAGCGTTCCAGAGCGGGGCCGCCCGCGCCGGCTGAACCGATACCCACATGTCCGAGCCGGTTACCCAGACGGCTTTCGGTAAAAGCGCCGATACATTCGGCGGCCTTGCCGTTCCGTGAATACCCGGTGATGCCGACCTTCTTGGGATCGTAGTAGCCTCGGAAGCCCTTTTCCACTATATTATTGTTCTTACTATTGGGCGTGCCTTCAATGACCGACAAAATAACACTCATGTGCCAGGCGTAGGAAACGTTAGCCGAGGGGGAGCCGGGCAGGGTGTGGTCAATTCCAAAGAGCGTGGGCACATTGCCCGAACCATCGCCTTCATTAGCGGCGCCACCAGAGAAAGAATATGAAGCGGTTCCGCCCTCCCAGTTGGCTCCGCCGCCGCCAAAGTACAGGGGAAGTTTGCTTGCGCCTTCGTTGTCCACTGTCGCCAATGACGCAGACAGGGTGGTACTTACGGTAAACGTCCATTCGTTCCCGGTAGTGTCATACTTAACGGTAATCGTGCAATCAGCCGTGTTGCTGTCAACCCAGCCGATATGCACACCTTCCTCCTCAGTCAAAGGCGGCATAACGCCGTACTCGTAGTATTGCAGAATCTTTGAAATTTCTTTCCGGCGGGCTTCCCAGTCCGCAACCGTTACCACCTTGTTCCCGTTGGCAAAATGGAAGAGATCCGGGAACGCGTGTTGGTGACCCAGGGCATTCCAGGTGGCCGTAGAAGGCAGATTGTTGATATCAAACCGCCGGCCCGTAAAAGTCGGATCGGGCACACCAGCAGACCCGGCGCCAGCGCTTCCTCCTCCGGGTATACCCGGAAGGGGTTTGTAAATACCGGTGGGGTCGGCGGCGGTGGAATTTTCACACGCCGTCAGCAACACCACCAACAACACCGCAGATACGGCTAATAAGCCGCCCGCTATTTTGTTTACTTTCTTCATAAAATAAAACCTCCAAAAAATTTTTAGGAATTGTGCGGCTGAACTAAAGCACAGCCGCACAAACGTTACTCAGTTACTCCACCGTAACCGCGATCTTGTAATAAGTGGTAAACTCATCATTCTTGACTCTGGCCCAGAGAACATCGCCATTTGTAAAACCGGCAATGGCCGGTGGGATAGCAAAAAGTTGTCCAAAGAAGTCCATGTAAGTTTCCGTAACCCACGCCTCACTCTCATCAGCAGGGGCAGCCGCGCCGCCGCTTGTCCTGGCGTAATGCGCCGTAGCATCGGCCGTTCCGACAATATAGAAGCCGCCCGCGTTTACCGGGTCCGTAACCTTTGTAGCGCTCAATGTGACCGCACCGGGAGTTGTTATCCCGGCCGTTGTCGTAGCGGGCTTACCAAGGGTCGGCGTCGCGGTATATCCATAGGTGTAAGTTACATCACTAAAATCGCCCTGGATAAGCAGCGAGGTTAGGAGCGGTCCGGGAACATTCGGCACCGTAATTACAATCTTGTAGTAGCGTGTGAACGTTCCGATAGTACACTTTGCCCAAAGAACATCGTCGTCCGCGTAAGTATAGATAGGTGTCGGCGCGTAGGCTTCGTTCACTCCCACATCATCCCACGTGACCGGCGGCGTTCCGGTAGTCTTGGCGTACTGTACAGCAACGCCTGTACCGGGCGTCCCGATAACCCCAGTAGCATTGGCTCCAAACGCTCCCTGGCCAAAATCACCACCTGCCTGGGCCGTAGTAAGCGTAACAGATCCGGCAACAACACTGTTGATATTGTTATTAGGCGTTCCCAAATTAGTGATAACAACTATAGGATCCCAACTAAAGGTTGTAAAATTAAGGATCCCGCCAATGCCAAGACTTTCAAGCTTTGCATCTTCTTCAGTCGGCGGCTGCACCGTAACAAAAACCTTGTAATAGAGTTTCTGTCCGGCCCTGCTCAGCTCTATCCAGAAGTAGGATTGGTCGGTAAAGGTAAGGGAAGGATTAGCCTGCCCGGGCGCTTTCCAATCGGCGCTTTCTGCTGCCGGGGCTGTACTTCCCGTTGTAAGGGCGACCCTGAAACTAGTCCCACTACCCAACGTGGGGGTAATGAGCGCATTGGTACTGGTAACGGTTGCAAGTGTGATTGCACCCGCAATAGCACTATCAGGATCTGCGTTAGGCGTTCCAAGACTGGAAAGAACTACATTCACACCGCCGGTAACGCCCACATAGCTTGGTGTACCGCCGATATTAAGGGCGGTAATGGAGGGCGGAATGGATGAGTCAAGTACCGAAACCGTGTAATAGTGGACAGGCCCCAGATTGTCGGCGCTAATCCTAATCCAAACCACATTGCTGTCGGCAACATCGTTCACGCTTTTGACAGAAGTATCTATGTCGCTGGGAAGCACAACCGCGTTCCATGCCGCGGGCATCGCACCGGTTGACCCTATGCGGGCTTCAAATATCGGGTTGATCAGGCCGGGAGCGGTTACGGTAACCGCGTTTGCGCCCGTCAAGACACCGGTTATGCCGAGTCCACCGGGCGTACCAGCCACCGTTGTGCCAAAGGTGCCGGGGGTTACCGTCATTTTTCCGGGAACAGCTGAATTACTGCCAATTCCTATGCCGGTTACCACGCTCTTGTCTTCGACCTGGAACTTGTACCAGCCTTTCTCTCCGATTTCGGACACCACTTCAATTCCTATCCACGCGCCCACCTTGAGATTCACCTTCTTATCAGTGGGAAGCGGCTGGAAGTCTATGGCGTAATCCCGTGCGTTGATGCCCTGTCCAAACGTGAAGGTCAGAGCGGGATTAAATGCTTCAACTTCAATAGCAACACCGTTCAAACCGGAGATGTCAGTCCAGTTCCATATACCCGCATTAGCCGCCGCCAGTTCCGCGCCATTGCTGTAATTGCCGTAGGCTTCGGAGCCCGGATACGAGTGGGTGCCCATGGCGCCAAGGCCCATAGTCTGGGTTCCAATCTTAACGCTGGTAAGAGCACGATTATCATTCTTTTGTACCAGTTTAATCTTGTAGTAGGCGGGATCGGGGGTAGCCGCATCAAGGCTTTCGGCCTTGATATACAGGAAACTGCCATCTGTGGGAGTGATGGTTCCCTCAGATTCCGCAAAAGACGGCTCGGTAGTCCCTGGCCCAACCGCAATTTTGTAGGGTGTGGCAGGGTCTTCCGTTGTAATCACCAGCGGTATGGCCGTGGCGGCCTGGCTGGCGCCAAACCATATCTCACCCGTCACAATAGCGCTGTCATTCCAGGAAGCGCCGGGTGTCCCCACACCAGTACCAAACTGGGGTATCGGAATACCGCTCTCCAGCCTACCGCCTGTGGCCGACCTTCCGGCAAGGGAAATGTCGGTAATAGTCGGGGTGGTCTTGATAACCTGAATGGCATAAATAAGGTATTTGTCCTGATTTGCGGAGTACACCTCCACAAACAGGAAGTCGCGGGAGGCGAAACTCAGGGTTGCTTCCGCCCCAAAATAGGGCATAACCCCAGGTTTTGCGTTGGAATAGAAGACAGTTTGCCCGCCCTCACCCTTAGTCGCAACGACTGCGGCGTTCTCCATCTGGGTGATGGAAAGATAGACCTTGCCGGGATTTTCCGACGCGGTAAGCCAGTCCGAATTCGGCTCCGCAAGCGTCGCTGTCACCCCTGCCACCTTGACGCTTGTCAAAGTAGCGTTGCTGCTCAGCGGGTCAGCGGTATTTTCACAACCGGCGACCGAAAGACCGAATGCCAGTAAAATACCGAGCATTCTCCATAATGTTTTTTTCTTCATCTATACCCTCCTTAGATTAAGGTATATACTAAAAGCCCCGCTTCAAACCCTAATCGAACAACGTTCGACGGCCGCAAAACCCAGGTTTGATAGCGGGGTACTTTCAGACACAAAGTGAAATACCGGCAGATTGTGCCGGTTAAAAGAAGTGTTTTCCTGCCATGGATGGCAGCGAGATACAGTGCCGCGAGTTTTGCGCAGCAAAACTCGGTAAGTAAAAACGCCAAGGACGGCGTTTTTACGACATGTCCCCGGGGGGGGGGGGGGGGGGGGGGGGTTAGTTTATTAGATTTATTGTGTATTTGTTAATATTGGGGGGGGTTTGTGGGGGTTACAGCCAG
>JAITOJ010000144.1 GCA_031290005.1 Treponema sp.
AGCCCGGCGTTCACAAAGGAGACCACCATCACCGTGGTGGCCCCGGAGGACTGGATAATAGCCGTTATCAGGAGCCCGGTCAAAACCGCGAATACCCGGTTGCCGGTCATAAACCCCAGTACAGAACGCAGGGTGGCTCCGGCGCTTTTCTGTATGCCGTCGCTCATCATCTTCATGCCATACAGCAGAAAACTCAAAGCCCCGGCAAACTGAAAAATCAGCGCGAGTATCTTCATCATAATAGCCCCACCATACCGGATTCAAAAAAAGTAGTCAACAATATAGCCGAAACTGATTTTTTTTAGTATATTATATAAATGGGCGGGAAACCTAAGGAGAACAGACATGAAAAAATTGTTGGCCGCCTTTTTATACACGGTACTGCTGATTACCGCTTGTACATCCACCCAAAACACGCATAATCAGGAAAACAATCCGGCAACAGGAGAATTGGTTACCAAAGGCGATTATATGCTCAGAGGTACGGTTTTGGCTAAGTACCAGGGCAAAGACCAACGGGTAATCATTCCCACATACCTGGGCATTACCGCTATTGGGGACGGAGCTTTTGCTGACCGGAGCGATATCACCACGATAACCATCCCTGAAGGGATCACCGCTATTGGAGGGCGGGCATTTGCGGGCTGTACCAGACTTTCGGCCATCACCGTGAATCCCGCTAACCGCGCCTACCGCGATATAGAGGGGGTGCTGTTCGATTATTACGGTGAAACCCTTGTTTCCTATCCCGGAGGAAAAATAGAAACCGCCTATTCAATTCCAGAGCGTACGGCTCGTATCGGAGATTGGGCCTTTTTTGAGTGTCCCAACCTTGCCTCTGTTTCCATCCCCGAAAGCGTCACCAGTATCGGAAAATTCCCCCTGTATGGCTGCGAAAATTTTGTTTTTTTTACCGTAGCGTCGAGAAACAAACTATTCTCTGTCCGCTCTGGCGTTCTGTTCGATAAAACCGGACGAACCCTTGTCGTCTATCCTCAAGGGAGGCGAAACACCAGCTACAACATCCCATCAGGAGTGTCGCACATTGGAGAAGGAGCCTTTGCAGGATGCCGGTATCTGTATTCTCTCGCCCTGCCTGAAGGCATAGAGACTATTGGAAATTACGCCTTTTTCGGCTGTACTGACCTTGCCATTGTGCTGTTGCCGAAAACACTTGCCGCAATTGGGGATGCTGTTTTCTGGGATAGCGGGATCAGCAGTATTATCATCCCCGCGGGAGTACGATTCATCGGCAAAGGGGCGCTGGGCAGCCCCTGCCTGTCGATTATAGAGGTGGATATACGCAGTCCCTATTTTATCGTGCAGAACGGCGCTCTATATGACCGGCAGATAACCACACTTATCCGGGTTCCACCGGTTAATATGCAGACACGTTTTATGGTTCCCGACAGTGTCGGGCAGATTGAGGACTACGCTTTTTATGGGTGCCGTCTTCTGCGCGAGGTGGCTCTGCCTTCAAAGCTGCAAATTCCCAAATCAGGGAACATTGCCTACACCCTTTGAGCCTTGCGCGGGTTTTGGCGGGCCGTATGCCGACTCTGGCCGCTACCGCACACCCTTGTATATCACCCGCACCTGCTTGTACATCCCTTCGCCCTCGCTCTTGGTTTCGATGTCGCCGATGTCGTTCAGGGCGCCGTGGATGAGCCTACGCTCAAAGGGATTCATGGGTTCGAGTAGCATGGAACCGCGGGTTGAGCGCACCTTGTCCGCCGCGGTATAGGCCAGGCGCACCAGGGATTCCTCCCGCCGGATGCGGTAGTTTTCTGTGTCCAGGATAATCCGCATGTCGCCTCGGCCCAGTTTTTCCACATACACATTGGACAGCAGTTGCAGGGCGTCCAGATTCTTGCCCTTTCTGCCGATAAGGACTGAGGAACTGGCGGAATTCAGTTTGAGCACTAGTTTCTGCCCCTCCCGGAACATGATCTCCACTGACACATCGTACCCCATCTTCCTGATGACCGTTGCGATAAAATCAATCAGTTGCTTTTCAAAATCATCTTGCGGCATGGGGTCAGCCACCTGCCTGTGAATGGGAACTGCCGGCGTCTCCGGTCTCTGGGAAGTCCCCGCGAAATTCCGGGGGGCCTCGCTGCCGTCAGTATGCACCCGGATTTTCACATACCCTTTTTTGAACAGAGACGTCTTTTGAGTCTCCATGATTTCGACATCGAACTGGTCGCTTTCAAGGCCCAGTTCGAGCGCCGCCAGCTCAATCGCTTCCTTTTCGGTTTTACCCTCAAACTCGTATACCATATAACGCTCCCGCGTAGTTAAAATGCCTGTTATGTCCGCTTTAGGCGGTTATTTTTTCTTTTTCCGGGGGACAAAGACCGGAACCTGACTCGCTTGTTTCGCCGCCAGTTCCTCTTTTTTCTTTTTCATTACTTTGTTAATCGCCAACTGCTGAAAAAGCTGCAAAATGTTGCTGGTTGTCCAGTAGATAAGCAGTCCCGAGGGGGCGTTGTAGAAAATAAAGAAGAAGAACAGGGGCATCCCATACATCATGACTTTCATCTGAGTGTTTGAAGCCCCTCCGGTCTGGGTCAGCTTGCCTGACAGAAGCTGGGACGCCACGTAAATAATCGGCAGCAGCCGGAGCGTATCGCCCAGAAAGGGAATATTAAACCCAAAGGTAAACACTCTGTCTCCCACAGACAAATCGGGTATCCAGCCAGGAATGAACAGGGCCCCCCGGAATTCAAAGTAGTTGTTGAACAGATTGTACATGGCAATGATGATAGGGAACTGGATGAGCAGGGGCAGACAGCCCGACATGGGACTGACCCCCGCCTCCTTATAGAACTTCATCTGCTCAGATTGGAGTTTGTTCGGGTCGCTCTTATATTTTGCCTGAATCTCCTGCACTTTGGGCTGAATCTCCTGCATTTTCAAGGATGCCATAGAGCTTTTCTGGGTCAGGGGAAAGAGGAGCGCTTTGATAAGCAGAGTCAGGATAATGATGCTAACCCCCCAATTGTGAATCACCTTATTGAGGATTTCCATGCACCACTTGAGGGCGGCTTCCAAGGGCGACAGGATACCGCTGGATGTCAGACTTTCGTTCAGATGAAGCCCGGTCAGCGCCCAGGGATTTTCCGGGCCGTTGTTATAAATTTTCAAGGTGCTCTCGGTGAGCGGGCCGATGTACACATAGTAGGTGTCCGTAACGGTTCCGCCGGATGTGGCGGCCCGGGGCAGAAAGAGCTGGGTTCCCGCAAGGCCGTTTATGTCCGTCACGGCGGAGTAGGTGACTCCCTGGGTCGCAACCTCTGGCACCGGGGCAACCAGGAGGGTAAAATATTTTCCCCCCACCCCCGTCCAGGTGTAGGGGTCAATGCGCTCTTTGGTATTTCCCGCTTTTAGCACCTCGGTCTTCTTTTTTTGCCCGTTGTAGGCCATAAAAGTCCGGCGGTCATACTTATCCTGGGGGTTCAGCCGGGGCCCGATTTGCGGGGATGTCCGCAAAGTATAGGCAGAACCGCCTAAAGAAAAGGCGGCATTGCCGGTGATCCCCACATCCAGCTTGAACATATAGTCATCCGGGGCAAAGGTATACCGTTTGGTCAGAGTGAAGGATTGGCTCGTTCCCGCTGAATTTTTCACTGAAAACTGTTTTGAAAAAACGATGGTGGTATTATCAGGCCGGGCAACGGAAAAAAGGTCGTTCAGAACAGCATATTGGGAAACGCCGTTCCGCATCCCGCCCAGGGAAAGGGCAAAGGCGCGGTTATCAGGGGCAATGCCGTCCGCCATTTCAATCCCCGCGTCTCCTTCCCTGTGGTCAAGAAGTTCATAATGAATGACGTCGCCTCCCCGGTTGGTAAAAATGACCCGCACCTTGCCGGTGGTAATAATGTAAGTGGATTCACCGGGGGCCTCGCCCTCGTCCACAATCAATTCAGAAAGCTCTGTTCCTAGGGACGTTTCCTCTGCCGCGATGTTGTCCAAACCACTGGATTGCACCGAAGCCGCCGCTGTTTCCGGCGGAGGAGCCGCGGACGGAAAAAACACCGTCTGAAAAAACATGAACCCAACCAGGACCAGCGAAGAAAGTGCCACGGCGATTACCGTATTTTTTTCCATAATAACAAACCTCTTTTACGGGACAGGGTCGTACCCGCCGGGATTAAAGGGATGGCAATGCAAAATCCGTTTCGTCGCCAGAGCCGCCCCTTTCCACGGCCCGTATTTTTGTACCGCCTCCAGGGCATACGCCGAACAGGTGGGATAAAACCGGCAGCTTCTGGGCAGCAGTGGAGAAATACACACCTGATACGCACGGATTAACAGGCACAGCATCCGTCCGGCAATATATTTCATACCCGCAGCAATCCGGCTTTTTCGCAGAGCTGGCAAAACTGTCCGCTGCGCTCCTGAAAGGTATCGTATCCCTTGTATGTAAGGAACACTATATCGTAGCCAGACTTCAAATTTCCCCGTTGATGACGATAAGATTCCCGGCACAGCCGCTTGGTTCTATTGCGTTCTACCGCGTTTCCATAGCTACGCGGCAGGGTAAAGGCAATCCGGTTGAACTGTCCCGCATTTTCGAGCACAAACAGTTTTGCGCCCTCGACACCCACTTTTTTTCCGGTTTTATACACCCGCCGTATGTCTCCCGATAGCCTCAGCCGTTCCTGCCGGGTAAATCTACCGGTTTTTTCCATAATAACGTTCCCAATTCGCAATTAATAGGGTTTCTTCTCATCAGAAATAGTCAGCTTATACCGGCCTTTTGCCCGCCGCCGCTTTAACACCAGGCGGCCCCCGTGGGTTGCCATGCGGGCGCGGAATCCGAATTTTCTATTGCGTTTCACCTTGCTGGGTTGATATGTCCGTTTCATAGAATCACATCTCCTTCAAAAAATAAACAGTAGGAAAGTTTAGCATATTTGAGAATTTTTAGTCAAGGGGGCATCTGTTTTTCTTCAAAAACTCCGCGGCCTCGTTTTCCTCGTCGTAGGTGGCGTAAAAATAGGGCGTTTCCGCGTTGAATTCCCCCGCGCAGGTGTCCACCATCTTGTAACTGGCATCGATATGCAACGGGCCCGGCTCGCTCCCGATTTTGGCCCCCGTCATATCCGTTATGACCTTGTCCGGGTAGCCCGCTTGCTTGGCTTCCCTATAGAGTTCCTGGGTCAGGGGGCAGCGGCCCGCTTTGACTTCCGCGAAGGTCTGTTCGATATTCAGCAGGTTGACCAGCTTGTGCAAAAACCATTCGTCGATACGGGTGATTTCATGGATTTGTTCCACGGACATGCCCCGCTTGAGGGCTTCAAAGATGGCGAACAAGCGCTGGTCGGTGCATTCCCCCACCCGTTGGAAAATCCGCTCGTCGGTTTCGTTCTGGAACGCGGGCAGATTCAGCGACATCAGGCCGAT
>JAITOJ010000145.1 GCA_031290005.1 Treponema sp.
TAACGGCTCTTGAGGTAAAGGCTGAATACCGGGGCCTGGGTTTGGGAGAGATGCTGCTGACCCGGCTTTTGGAAGCCCCGCCGGTAAAAGAAGCGACCCATGTGGTGGTGGAACTTCCCGCGGAAACCGGGAATTTTTCCCGTGTTCTGCTCCGTAATTCCTTTGTACCCTTCGCCACATCCTATGTTTTGAAGTTTAATTGATAGTATAAACTTTTGATCACTGACCAGCTACATATATTATTGCAAAAATTTGGTATATAGTTCAAAATATTAATTATAGCCAACATATTTGCAGGGATAATGCATAAAAGGAGCTGGGCTTGACTTTACGAAGTATTTCCATCGGGAAACGGATGATTGCTATTATCGCTATTCTTTTGATTATTATCGGGGCGCTCCTCGCGGCAGTTTATTTTGCCGCCCGGAATGTCAAGGAAGCCGGCATTACCGACGCGGAAAGCGTAATGCTTGAAGGGCAGAAAGAAAAGATCAAGCTGGGTACCCAGACCATGGCGGCCGCATTGAGCAAAGCGCTTCTGGGCATATCGGACCGGCAGCAGCAGCACGATATAATTCACGACAACATTCAGGATTACCGGTTTGAAGAGGACAAGTCCGGTTACTACTTTACTTATATCGGTACGGTGATCTTCATGCACCCTACCCTGCCCCAGCGCGAAGGTGAGGATCTGGGACAGACCGCGGATGCCAACGGCGTCTACTATGTAAAGGAACTGTACGAGAATGCCCGGAACGGCGGCGGCTTTGTGGAGTTTGTGTTTCCTAAACCTCCTTCCATGGAACAGGCTCCCAAGCTGGCCTATGTGGAGTATATCTCCGGTACGGATATCTGGATTTCCACAGGTATCTATATAGATAATATCGATGCCTATAAAGCGGATATGGAAGAACGGATGACACAATCCCTCAACAGTATGATGATCGTGATCATCGGGAGTATTCTGGGTCTGATCGTACTTATTATCATCCCGCTCTGCGCCATGACCATGAAGTCCATCACATCCCCCCTCAGGGCAACCGTAAAAACGGCGGAAGATCTGGCGGCGGGAAATCTCTCTGTCAGCCTTGAGGTACAGGGGACTGATGAAATAGCGGTGCTACAGAATGTGTTCCTGTCCATGGCAAAAAACCTCAAAACTTCTACGGACGATCTTCACGCAAATTTGTCCAGGATCACCGAAACCAGCGAACGGCTGAACGGAACCGTATCACAGTCCGCGTCGGAACTGGGGAATATCACGGAACATATCAACGCGATTCAAACCAAGGCCGACTCACAGATGGCCGCAGCCCAGGAGACTTCCGCTTCTACCGAAGATATTATCAGAAACATTGATTCACTCAATGTGGCGGTTCAAAGCCAGTCAAATTTTATCACCCGGTCTTCCGAAGCCATCGAACAAATGGTGGCTAACAATAATTCTATCCGTTCGGTGGTAGTGGAAACCGGTAAAATTACCAGTACCTTAAGCGATTCTTCCGAGACAGGCCGAAAGACGCTTTCAAAGCTGGTCGAAGAGTTAAAGGAAATCCACGAGCGCGCGGAAGCATTGCAGGATACCAATACCACGATTAACAATATCGCAAGCCAAACCAATATCCTGGCCATGAACGCCGCCATTGAAGCGGCCCATGCCGGTGAATCAGGCAAGGGCTTTGCGGTAGTCGCCGGAGAAATACGAAAACTTGCGGAATCCTCGGCCAAGGGATCCGCCTCTATCTCCAGCGAAATCAAGAGCATGGAAAAAGCGATAGATGCGATTAATAAAGTTTCCGACGAAACCGTAGAAACCATGGACAATATCTTTAAAGAGATCAGCAACATGGGTTCTTCTTTCGAGTTAGTGAATCACGCGGTAGAAGAACAATCCACCGGAGGCGCACAAATTCTCTCCGCCTTAAAGAACATACAGGAAACCACCGGCCAAGTACGGGACGGTACCAACGGGATTCACGAGAAAAGCGGCGTCATCCATGAAGAAGTCAATAAGCTCAAGGGCATTTCCCTCGAAATCACCGAAAGCGTACGGGAAGTGCGCCTTGCAAGCAACAATATCGCCGTTTCCCTGGAAGACGCCCGAAAATTTGCCGGCAGGGGCTAAGGGGTTAGTACCCCGCAGACCTCTTCCTTCTTCGACGATTTAAGGGTTAAGCAAACGCCCATAGTGCCGGGCGCTATGGGTTTAATAGTGCTTTACGCCGCCTTTTACCAGGTGCACCGGCAAATCGCCATGTGCGCCGACTACTTCCTCGGTACGGGGGTGAACCATCAAGTCCATAGCCTCAAGCGGAATAGCGCCAAGCAAAATTTCATCGGCACTCGGTAATACTATGGCGTCACAGGATGTCCTGCGGTCCTTCCAATGGACTTCCACCGGCCCCGCAAGTTGATAAAAGGCTTTTGAGCCGTCCGCAAGTGTGGTGGATTCCGTCCCAACGACTTCAAGCCCCAATTGTTTGCAGGTATCGTCGTCAATAACCAGCGTCCAGGCGCCGGTATCTACCAACGCGGTAACCGTTGTCTGACGGACTTCCGGCTCCTTAATACGCCCGCGGCGTAAATCCAGCACATCTCCACCATTCTTCAGGGTAATTTCCGTATATACAATACTCATATCATGCTCCCTATCTACTTAGTATACCACATGAACCAAGAATTTAACCACGAACGACACGAACACTACGAACGGATACGATTGCGCAATGACAGTCACCATATGTGTTCACTTTGAGAAAGGAAAACAAACCACAGACCTCCCCCGCGCAAGCGGGCTCTTCAGACCACACGGACAGGGGGGATTTCAGACAAAAAGTCCGTGTTGTCTGTGAGGTCAGTGGTTAAATTCTCGTTAAGTAAACGTCTATGGCGCCTATGGTGACAGTCACCACCCACCGAAATAACCCCAGAGTATAACGAGCAGCCCCTATAACGCATAACTCACCGTATATTAATCACTGTGGAAAGTCCACGGTAACGCTACAGGGCGTTCGTGCGGTTCGTGGTTAATCTTCAAAAAAGGCTTCGACTGTCACCTGACTTAGTGCTGCCCTGAATTGATGAGGCCCGCGGATCCGGCGATTCGCATGGCATCCGCCCGGTTCAGCGCCCCCAGCTTGGCGTATATGCTGGTGATGACATTTTTGACGGCATTGAGGGAAAGATCGGCGGAAGCGGCGATTTCCTTCCGGGTCAGGCCCTGGGAAAGGCCGTTGAGGACCTCCATTTCCCGAAAAGACAGGGCCGTCAGAACTTGAGATTTTTGCCGCGCCTGGTATTGTTCCGCCACCACAGAGAGTTTTTTCGCGTAGATCGAAGCCGCGCTCCGTATGCTTTCCAGCCATGGCCGGGGAATGGGGCTTTTCTTTTCGGCGGCCTCAGCAAGAGCGGCTCCAGCCAGGACGCGCATATCCTCCCCAAGCTCGATAAAGGGCATGTCCAGGCTGTTGGAGGCCGACATATCCCAGGCATCCTCCAGGGCGGCGAAGGCCTTTCCCATTTCCCCCAGCTTATGAAAGCTTACCGCCTCCAATACCCTCATTTCCAGCCGCCCCAGGAGGAATCCCCCCAGGCCGAACCGGCCGCCGGGGAGGCTGCTCCTCGAAGAGGAGCTTAGGGTTTTTAATACCACCCCGTAGCGTTTTTCTGCGAAGGAACACTTCGCCTTTACCAGGGTCTCAAAGCCGTGAAACATGGCGTTAAGTTCGCTCTCCTCAAAATCGTTTTTCAGCCATGAGGCGATTTTTTCGGTCTGTCCAACCTGGGCGTAAAACCAGCCGGTTTCAATATCATGGAGGATGTAGCGGTTAAGGAATTCCGGATTCTCAAGCTGGGCATCGAGTTGTTTCAGCGCCTCAAGGGCAGCGAAAAAGTTTCCCGCGTACAGGTTTGTCCGTAAGAGGTAAAAGAGGGCCCGGTTTTCAATCTCGTACTGGTTTTTTTCCCGGCCCTGAAAAATGGCCTGGCGGGCGAATTTTTCGGCGTTGTTTAGATCCGCGGTAAAAAATTTAAGTTCCGCCCATCCCAGGGTA
>JAITOJ010000159.1 GCA_031290005.1 Treponema sp.
AGATATTGTCTACTAGCACCAACAAAAACATGAGGGTGAGTATAGCAGCCAGAAAAAAAAGTGTCAATCGCACTGCATTTCCCCCCAAAAGTGTCCGAAATCGTTAAAAAAAAGCGATAACATATACATGATACACAAACAAAGCATCTGCTGCGCCGCCATGTGCTGGGCTGTTCTGGCGTATTATGTAAAATGCCGGTCGGAAGTTCCGGCAAACTTATTCGATATCAAAGATTGTTTTTATACTGGCGTTAATCTGTACAATGATTGGTTTAGGCAGCATGGAAACACAGTTGGTCAAAAATGATTTGTCGATGGTGACGATTTGCGAGAAATTGATAACCGAGGTTCTGTCCAGGCCAGAGTCTGCCTTTGCCAGCCAAAGGTTCGCCGGAGCGCTCGCTAGTTGCAGGTTGGAGGTGATAACTGCGCAGATGACGGTATTGAGGGCAGTGCGGTTAAATGCGTCGCCTTGAATAATCAGCACCGGACGCTTTTTTGCCGGCTCCGAACCGCGGGGATGTGGCAGTTCGGCCCACCAAATTTCACCTTTGATCATTTACCAGTCTTCCATGTCAAACATATCGTATTGCATCTGCACGAGGTCGTCGTCCAATTTGGCTGGATAGGGGGCGCCCTGGCTGTGAGTCTGAGAGAATTCGGTTACCGCCAGAGAGGACAGGAGACGATGGGCGGTTTGTTCCGCATCGTGGAAGATGTCGGCATTCAATGAAATTGCGTTCGTCATGAGAATAGTATAGCGCCTTTTTACGCCGAATGTCAAACAAATTTTATTTTTCAATCGCACTGCATTTCCCCCCAAAAGTGTCCGAAATCGTTAAAAAAAAGCGATAACATATACATGATACACAAACAAAGCATTTGCTGCGCCGCCCTGTGCTGGGCTGTTCTGGCGTATACCGGCCTGGCGCCGCTGCCGAGGCGGAAGGCCGCCCTTTCCCTGCTTCCCCTCACTGCCGTCCCTTCCGCCGCGCCCGCAGCCTCGGTGGAGCGTATTACCGGCAAAGTGGCCTCAAACCCCGCGAAGACTTCTTCCGGGCAATACTACCGCTTTACCCTGGCCCTGACCCGCGTGTCCGGGCGGCGCGGGACGCTGCGCATTGATTCGGGCGCAAAAGGCCCCGTGACCGTGCTCTTTCCCACGGAACTGATGGAAGCGAATTTTCCGGGGAAGCTCTATTCCGCGGCCCAAAGCCGGGCGCGAAAAACCGGAGGCGGCGTTCCAGACGTACCCCTGGAAGCCGGAGTAATCCTCACGGTACGGGGAAAAATCCTGCCTCCCCCGGAAGACCGGTCCGGCGGTTTCGCGCGCCTGACGAGTCAAAGCATCACCTTCCTGGCGGAAACTGCGGAAAACGCGGCCTATGAGGAAACCTTTTATGGACGACTTGAGAAGTTTCGGGGTCTCTGCCGCCTGGCATTCCGCCGGCTCATGTACGCCTGGGGGGATGCGGGAGGCCTGTTTCTGGCGCTGGTATCCGGCGCGTCAGAATATACCAACAAAGATATATCCGGCCGGTTCCGGGCGGCGGGGCTGGCTCACGTGCTGGCCATTTCGGGAATGCATCTGGCGCTTTTTTCCGGCATCATGCGGAGGGCAAGCCAAAAAACCGGCAAACAGGTGTCTGAAATACTGTCGGTTATGGCGGTACTGGTCTTTGTGTGGTTCGCGGGATTCACCCCTTCCCTCAGGCGGGCGCTCATTTTCTTTTTGCTGGGACTTTTCGCCAAACGGACAGGCAAACGGCCCGGCATGACTGAACTCTTGGCAGCCACTTTCTGCATCCATTACTTTATGGCCCCGGAAGAACTCTTTTCCCTGTCGTTCATCCTTTCCTATACGGGATTGGCCGGAATTTTTGTCCTTTCGGGTCCGGCGCACCGCCTGCTGGCCCGGATTCCCTGCTGCTATCCGGCCAACGACATCGCGTCTTCCGCGGGGGCTTTGCTCGCCACGTCTCCGGTTACCGCCATCTTCTGGGGCTGCGTCACCCCGGCCGGCCTCCTGTCAACCCCGGCGGTCACTCCCCTGGTGAGCGTCTTTATGATTGCCGGCCTTCTGTGCGCCGCCCTGTCCCTGCTTGTTCCGGCTCTGCTGTTTCCTCTGGGAGCGGTGATGAATGCCCTGTACCGATGCATCGCGGGCCTGGTGCGGATATTCGCTCAAATCCCGCAAATTATTCTGCGATAATCTAGTTTTTTATGCTAAAACGGACCGGATACCGGTAACGCGCTGCCACTGCCTCTCCGTTTGCCTGAGCCGCCTCTCCGCGCCGGTTTTCAAAAGCCTTAACCGCCGCTTCCCCAAAACCCCTGTTCGGCGGGTCTTCTTTCAGCATGGTGACTTTTCGCACCAGGCCCGTATTGTCCACAAACAATTCCAGATAAACCATTCCTTCAATCCCGGAACGCAGGGCAATAGGCGGATAAATCAGGGCGCTCATGATATCCCGTTCGCTGAACTTTGGGGGCACGGAAATTTTGTGCATGGGCAGATACACACTCTCAGCCATTTGCGGAACATATACGTCACTCACCACCACATCCGGGGGAATCTCATCGGTTTCAATCATGGTTTCCGCGATTGCTTCCACCGTATTGGTCACCGGATCCGGGGGCCGCTCCGGCGGTGGAGGCGGCGGGGGGAGCGGGGTATATTCGTCAAAGTCCATGAGCTTCATTACCGTGGCCATTGGTTCAGGAACAGCCAGGGGCGCTGTTTTTACTGAAAAAGCGACAAAAAAAAGAAGCGCTCCATGAAGCAGCGCGATTCCCGCGAAAATCAGGGGACGGACCAGGCTCTGTGGTATCGCGACCGACCGGGACATACCGCGTTCAGCCCCTTTCCCCATCGCGGGTCACAAAACTCACCACTCGGTATTGGAGAAGCTGTAGAATTTCCAGCACGCTGCTCACGTGGGCAAAAGGTGTATTCCGGTCGGCGATGATATGAATCCGGGTGTCCGGCGCGGAGCGGTACAAGTCGCCCACAACGATTTCTACATTCCGCAGATTTGCCGGAAGTCCGTCCAGATACACAGCCCCCTGGTTGTCAATCCAGATTTCCAGATTCTTCTCATCGCTGGTGCGCAGGGCTGTTTCCGCTTCAGGATACTCGATTTTGACTTCCCGCCGGTAATTTATCAGGGCGACCAGCATGATAAAGATGAGAAGCAGAAACGCCACGTCGGACATGGAGTTCAGAGGGATGGCAAACCGCTGCCGCTTCCGGGAGATTTTCATGGCGATACCCCATCCTTTCTCATAGTAAATGAAAAAGAATCCGCTTTCAGGCGCTGGGCCAGTTCCACAAAAGCCACCACCTGCTGCCAGGGACATTGGGGCGAAATTGTCAAGACCACGGCCAGATTTGGCCGGAAGGCCAGGCCCGAGCGCATTTCGCTTTCCGCAAAGGCCGCGTCAATTTCCCTTCCCTGATACACGAGCGAACCTGAATCGCTTAATTCAAAACGCATTAAATCTTCTTTCAGAATGAGCCGGGTGGAATCCTTGGCAGGCAGGTTCATCAAAAACCCCTTGTTGACGTTGAATCCCGCAATAACAATGAAATAGATTATCAACAAAAAGGCCAGGTCGCTCATGGCGCTGGATTCCTCAAAAGCGCGCCTCTGCCTTCGGTTCAGTGTCACGGCAGTTTCCCTTCCCTTCCCGGTTCACCGGAGCGCACCGTCAATTCGGTAATCAGGTTTGAACAGGTTTTTTCCACATCCCCGGCAAACTTGTCCACCACGTTGGTCAGCAAGGAATGAGCGATCATGGCAATGATAGCGATAATCAGGCCGAACACTGTGGTAACCAGAGCTTCGTAGATGCCGTTTGCCACAATCTGGGCGTTCACTTCTGTGGCTTCCGCAATGGACTTGAAGGCGCCGATCATTCCCGAAACAGTACCCAGAAACCCGGTGAGGGGCGCCAGCGAACCCAGGGCGGTCAGAAAGTTAAAGCCTGTTTCCAGAGAACCGATGCAGCTCAATGCTTCGGTTTCCACAGCTTTTTCAATCCGGCGCTCCGAAAGTCCGGAACGGTTCACCAGGACTGCCAGAATCCGCGCGCCCGTCCGCTTGGAAGGCTGGGACTCCAGGTAGGCTTTCGCCTCCTCCATATCGCCTTCAGCGATATACTGGCGCACCCGGTCTTCCATATCGGAAAGACGCAGATTACGGGTCAGCAAAAAAATGACCCGTTCCAGGACAATGCTGACTGTGGCGATGGAAAACACCAAGAGGGGCCACATGAAAACGCCCCCCAGTTTGAATAGTTCAAGAAGGGAAAAAGTTGTTTCGTCCATATAGCGATTGTACTATATCGTTCCAGGAATATTCAAGGTATATCCAGGGGAGCGCTTCCTCCCAGTCGATCAGGAGGGTGCCCGAATCCCGCAGCGGGCGCAGTTCTTCCGGCAAATCAGCGGTCTTGAGCACCCGCTCCTTCCACCAGACTTCGAATTGTTTCTGTGTTCCAAAGGCGGGAATACCCTCCTGGGCGCGCATCCATTCCGTGAGGGCGGCAATCCGCTCGTAGCGGTTCCGAAGGCTTGTAAGCGCCGGGTCTCCCGTGAGCCGCGTACTGCCCCGCCTGATTCTGCCCCTGGAAATACCCGCAATTTCCAGGGGCTCATGTACAGTGAGAACCGCCCCGTCTCCGCTTGCCGAAAATGTCCCGGAACCGGATAAGTCCATGGTAAACTCATTCCAGCCGTTCAGGTTTCCAGCTAAAAAAGTGTACGATGTCAGAAAGAAATTGCCGTCCGCATCCGGCGGTGTGGCGTAAAACCGCAAAGTCGGTACGGTTTCCAGAGTAATCACCAGAGCTTCGCTCTTGTCTTTCCGCCGTACCAGTGTAACCGAATCCCCGGTTTTCTTGCCGGTCCGGTATTGGGCAAGAGTTTTCTCCGCAAAAGCGGAACCGTCCAACAGGCGGCCGGCTTTTTCCACCACCGTGACGCAGCCGGTGAACGTCAGGGCGGCAAGCAGAACCGGTATCAGCACAATTTTCATAGATATTCCTTTTCCTTAATACGACCACTTGAAACCGAAGGAAATCATGGGAATAGGCAGCCCGTAATTGGCGTTCATGCTGCCCTCCTCTTCCTTGCCGGTATAGGTGTTGAAGGTGGTATTCCTCTCTCCGGTGTCCACAAACCAAAGCACGTTTTCTACGGCCAGATAGATTTCAGATTGCACTTTGCCTTTGGGATTGAACCGGTACCAGGAAAATTTGACATCCAGGGGCAGGGAAAACGGGGTGCGGCGGGTATCGGAATAGACCGAGGAACGTTTCCATTTTTCGATGATGTTGTAAGAACCATCAGCATTTTTCACCGCCACCGGGTAGCTTTCCGGTTTCCCCACTACCTGATACGGCGTACCGCCGGCAAAACCGAAGCGGGTGTAAATGTTAAACCGCGGAACCGGCCTGATATTCAGCACCAGATTTATGTTATGGAACCGGTGGAACGAGGGATAGTACCAGTCTCTCCGGTATCCGGTTTGTTCGGTATCCGCCGCGGCGGGGTCGCGGTAGCGGGCATAATTAAACGAATAGGCAAGCCAGCCGTCCCAGTACCGGGATTCATATTTCTGCGCCATCAGGTCAATCCCCCAAATCCTGCCCTCCCCGTCAAAATTGTAATGGGTGGTGAGCATACCGTCATCAGGGTTGGTCAGATTGTACCGGTAAGCCCGGTCAAAAACGGATTTGTAGTATCCTTCAAGGGTGACGCCGAAGAGTCCGGCAAACTCGAATTTCGCCCCCGCAATGCTCGTCCAGGAACGGTTCTGCCTGAGGTCCGTATCCCCTACCCCGTCCTCTTTTCGGATATTGAACAGGGAATCGGTCATGGAAGAAAAAAGGCCGGTCCCCGCAGTGAGCGTCAGGGAGTCAAGGATTCCCCGGTTTTTCACTGCCAGAAAATCCAGGTTGAGCCGGGGGCTGAGCGCGGGCACAGTCTGAATTGCCACATCCTCCCCGGCATAATACAGGTGGTCAAGGCGGAGCCCCAGCTCCGCGCCGAAGAATTGGTCAGGGGCGGCGTATTCCAGCAGGGTGTAGCCGGAAGTCTGGAAGGCTCCGCTTGAAACATCCCGGACATAGGTGACGGGAAAATGCAGATAGCCACCGGGCAGGAACAAACCGGGTATCGCGCTCACAGGCTGCTCCACCCACAGCAATCCGTCCAGCTTCATGGTATTGCGGGTATAGACTTCTTCAGCTCCGGCGGCGAACAGGAAACCCTTGCCCAAGTCCCAGTCAAAGTCCCCGCGCCATTGGAAATTGGCGGTGGTGTCCATATAGTCTTCGTAGATGGTATTGGTCAGGTCATAGGAAGAGGCCCCGGTTAGGCCCAGAGAAGCCCCATATTTTTCAATAAATCCGTCGGAGTAGCGGACGCCGTAAATGCTGTTGGTCATAAAAGCATCCAGGAAACTGGTCAGGAAACCCGCCCCCACTGTGGTCTTGAGCACCATATCCTGCCGGGGATTCCAAGTGAGGCCCGCAATCAGAAAGCCCAGGCGGTTCTGCCAGTCCCCGCGCATATCGTTGTTCACCGATTTGGCGTAATCAGCTGCCCCTTCGTTTTGGTAATACGCTGCCGCGCCGTCGGCGCCGATGAAGCCCGACGCGGTCACTTCCAGGTCAGGGGTGAACCGGTAGTTTGCCGAAAAAGCCCCGTCCCGGATATAGGGCGCCACCTGCACGTAATTCACCATATCCACAAACTGCTTCATAACCCACACGAAGGGATCCCAGTAAGTTATCTTGCCCATGACCATGACCCCGCCCTTCCCCGCCAACGGAACCGACAGATTGACGCTTGCGGCGCTGGAAGAAACGCCCAGGTCGGCTTCCATCTCCGTGGGATAAGGCTTCCGGGAAGCGATTTCCAGCAGCCCGGAAATGGTGCGTCCATACCGGGAGGAAAACACTCCGTGAGAAAGCCGGGCGCTCCGCACCATTTTGGGGTCGAACACCGAATAGGCGCCCCCCCAGTGATAGGGGCTGTCCACATAAAAGCCGTCCATTACGGCGGTAAGGTCGCCGGGGTCGCCGCCCCGGATGGACGGCAGGGCGGAAAACATGCCCGTAAAGCTCACTCCCGGCAGCAGCTTCACCGCGCTCATCACGTCTTCCACCACGCCGATTTCCGCGCTCTGGGTGATTTCCTTTTCCGAAATGGTCACGCTCCGTCCGGGTTTGCTTTCCCTCGTTTCCGGCTTCCGGGCTTCCACCACCAGTTCCCGGTTTTCCAGCACGCCCCCAAGCCGGAGCCTCAGAGAAAATACGCTGCCTGTCCCGGGGATAACCAGCCTGCTGTTTTCATAACCCGGATAGGCGGCCTGAATCACCACCTGCCGGCCTTCCGGCACGATGACCGCTGCCCGGCCCTCTTCATCGCACACATATTCCGCGCCGTCCCAGGAACGGATGACCGCCCCTTCCAGGGGGATTCCCAGGTCCGCGTCCTCCACGGTGACGATAATGTCCCGTGCGGACAGAAACGCGGCAAAAAGAAAAATCACTGAAAGCAGGAAGCGTTTTTTCACTTTAATAGCTCCATTTGAACCCGAAAGATACCAGAGGCACCGGCAAATCGTATGCCGCCATGTATTCACTCATGTCCTCATCTCCGGTATACCCCGCAGCCTGGGAAATCCACATCGCGTCGAGAATCAGGGCCTGGAGGTTTTCAATTCCCAGATAGATTTCAGTGCGCACCTTGCCTTCAGGGTCCGACTGGTACCAGGAGAATTTCATGTCCGTTGGAAACGACCAGATGTCCCTGTTGTCCTGCTTGCCGCTGGCAAAGCCAAAACGTATTCCCAGATTAAACTTCTGACTCGGTTTTATGTTCATGACCAGATTCATGACATGAAACCGGTGAAACGAGGGATAGTACCAATATCCCCCATCGTTCGGCTCCCGGTAGTTTACCCAGTTAAAAGAATAAGATAGCCAGCCGTCAAAATACCGGGACTCCAGTTTTTGCAGCATCAGGTCAAACCCGGCGACTCTGCCGGTTCCGTCAAACCAGTAGTCCACGGTGGTGTTTCCCTGTTCGTCCTCGGCTCTGGTTGTTTTTGAGTACGCCCGGTCAAAAACGTGTTTGTAATACCCCTCGATATTGAAGCTGACTCCCCCTGAAAGGTCGAGCTTGGCGCCCAAAAGGGACGTCCACGACCGGTTTGGCCGAAGTTCAAAATCCCGGATACCGTTGCTGATGTCGATATAGGAAATCACATCGTTTATGGACGAAAAAAGCCCGGTTCCCGCGGTAAGCGCAAAGGAGTCTATGATGCCCTGGTTCTTACACACCTGAAAATCCACATTGAGCCGGGGATTCAAAACCGGCGCGGTCTGAATGGTAAAATCCCGGCCAATAAAATAGAAATGGTCTATCCGCAGCCCCAATTCAGCGCCGATTCGTCCAAACTGTGCTTCCCCCAGTCCATAGGCGGCAGTGGCAAGCCCCTGATTCTGTACGTCCAGGTTATACGTCCTGTTTGTGAACCGGTCAGCGTTTTCCACCTCCTGGACGTCAAACCGGGACCGCAGGGCCTGGCTTTTGAGCCATTGGGTATACAGCTCGTGCAGCCCGGCGGCAAAAATCAGGCCGCTGCCCAAATCCCAGTCGAAATCAGTCCGCCCCTGCCAGGTGACGGCGGTCTCCGTAAGGGTGTTGTTCATCAGAATATGCTGGGGGATGCTATCTTCGGTGGGAACAGATGCGCCGGTATTGCCAAAATCAGAGGAATCAAAACGCAAATCAATATCCGCAAGCACGTCTGTTTCATAGTAACCGGTTCCCATGCTTGATCTCAGCGCCATGTCGTTCCGGGGATTCCAGGTGAGGGCGGCGATTCCGAATGCCTGAAAGTTCAGCCATTTGAGATCAAGGTTCACATCCCGTTCGCGGTATTCTTCTTCAAACAGATTATGCACGTTAATTCCCACGCCGTCGCCGCCGGCAAAGAGCGTGGACGTCAATTCCAGGTCAGGGGAAAACCGGTAATTCCCGGTGGCCGCAAAGTCCCGGATGTAGGGGGCGGTGGTGACGGCGTTGACGGCGTCCGCTATTTGTTTTTCCAGAAATACGCCGGCAAGCTGCTGTACCCCCCAGACAAAGGGGTCCCAGTAGGTCACCTTGCCCATTACCATGACGCCCCCTTTTCCCCAGAGCGGAAAGGACAGGTTCAGGTTGGTCTCGCTGGTGGAAACCCCCAGGTCAAGCTGGGTTTCCGTGGGAGAGGGGGATTTTGTCGTGATTTCCAGCAGCCCGGAAATGGTGTGGCCGTAGCGGCCGGAAAAAATGCCGTGAGAGAGCCGGGCGTTTTCCACCATCTGGGGCACGAAAATGGAATAGGCCCCGCCCCAGTGATAGGGATGCTCAATATAAAACCCGTCCAGAGCGGCGGTAAGGTCGCCGGGGTCGCCGCCCCGGATTGAGGGCATGGCGTCAAACATCCCCGCATAGCCCACCCCCGGCAGGAGTTTTATCGAAGTCATCACGTCTTCTATAAATCCGATTTCCGCAGTGCGGCTCAGCGTTTCCCCGGAAATGGCCACGCTCCTGCCGCTTTTGGTTTCACCGGTGTCGGGCTTCCGGGCTTCCACCACCAGTTCCCGGTTTTCCATGACGCCGCCCAACCGGAGGCCGATGGAAAATTCGTTTCCGGCCGCCGGTATGACCAGCCTGCCGTTATTGTATCCCGGATAGGCGGCCTGAATCACCACCTGCCGGCCCTCCGGCACACTGACCGCCGCCCGGCCTTCTTCATCGCACACATATTCCGCGCCGTCCCAGGAACGGATGACCGCCCCTTCCAGGGGGATTTCCAGGTCCGCGTCCGCCACCGTGACCGTAACCTCCCGGGCCCAGAGGGGGCACAGGACGGCCATGAACAGGGCCGCCGCGCCCCGCGCCCGCCCCGACTTTACCGCCGCCCGCAGCTTTTTTACCTGGAGCCGCTTTTCCTTTGACGCGGCGGTGGGGCGGGTCTTTTTGCGTTTGGGAAGAATCCGGGCGGCGGCGGCAATCTTCGCTTCCAGGCGGCTTGCCGCAATCTCCCGGTTCCGTTCCTGGG
>JAITOJ010000005.1 GCA_031290005.1 Treponema sp.
CGGAGCATCGCGCCGATACGCTGCTGGGCGCTGAAGTTGTCCGCCCAGTTCAGGACAAACTGCTTGTTTACACCGGATTCTTCACCGATGATGCAGTATTTGTCCTTGTACTCAGGCAGCGCCTGCACCGCGGAAATTCCCTTTGACACGTAGATCTTGATCCACGCCGGGGTCGGTTCGTTCAACGCTGTCCCCTTGGTCTCAAGTTCCTTCACGATGACCTTCGGGCCGCTCGCGCAGCCAACAATGATTGCCGCCGCGATAACCGCGGCCAGCACTCCAAAAAACTTTGTTGCAGATTTCATATCTGCCTCCTATTTGTTTGCGTCATCCTGACGCTATTTTATACAAGCCATACGGCCCGTATTTCCCGATAACAACGATGACAAGAAGCCATCGAAGGCGGTGGCAAAACCGTCTTCCTCATCCGCATCGGTGATGGACGTTTCCGCCGTCCGCAGCACCAGTTGCCGCGTCTGCTGCATGGTGGCGTGCCCTTTCCGCCCGCTGCCTGAATACGTAAACACCTCGCTGCCGCCTCTGGCGCTCACCATGGCATCCAGCGTGTAATTGATAAAAACAGTCGTCTGTCCCGGCCCAAAATCCGATTCCTCCAGGGTGAGTGTTGACGAAAGCGTAAAGGGCGCATTCCCCGTGCCGCCGGTCTTAAAGCCCCGGTCGCTGAAAAAGCTGCCGAAGGCCTTGGCGACGCGGCCTCCTACGTCTCCCGTTACCGCAATGCCGATGGTGATTGACGCCGCGGTTCTTTGGGCGAGTGTCCTTACCGCGTCCGCGTTGCCGTAGGAAAAGCGGCTGTCCTGGGACGGAGAGAGCACATGGGCGATGCTCTGAAAGTTGTCGTTTACCGTTGCGATGCGGGCGGCAAACGAGAGACCGGCATACGCGTCAAAGGTGCCAGGAACGCGGCCAGCCTGGGCTATCAGATTCACCACGTTCCGCTCGTTTTCTTTCATCATGGCGTGGTAGCGGGCGGCGCACTCTCTGCGGTTCATCCGGGCAACAACGTAGACCGTGCCGTTCGCGGCGGTCCAGGAATCGGTCTGCACACCCAGAAGCCCGCTCACATTTGTATTCGTGGTGACTTCCTGGCCAAAACCCTGGCTTTGGGTGACGCTCACGGATTTTTTACCCGCCGCCTGGCTCACGATGCTGGTGAACTCCTGATTCGCCGTGGTAAGGGACTGCAAGTCAACCTCGAAGGCCCGGGCCAGGGCGTTCATGGCGGCGCTTTCGGCTGCCCCAGTATTCGCCCCTTCAGCCACCACCGCAAGCCAGTCCGCGTCGGGAAAGGCCTTGTTCTTGTTGCTCACCCACTCCGGCGCCGCAGACGGCGAGACAGCCGTCGGGCCGCTCGCGCAGCCAGCCAGAAGCGCAAGCAACAGGCACATAACAAACGAAAACTTAAAAGTCAAAATAGCCCTCACATCAGTAACCCTCTGTATCAAACTTGGTTTTTGGCAAAACCCATAGACGAATCTTTCCGTCTCTAACATCCATTTTAACGGAAGACTGCTCCGTCACCAGATCCCGCGCCATTCAGTGAATGGCAAAATCAATCCTGCCCGGCAAGCGTTTCATCGGTGGCCAGGCCGCTTTCGATACTATCGATACCGTTGATGGTGCTGATTCCGATTTTGCTTCCGCTTCTCCTCCGGGTAAATTCCCTTACAGAGAATTTACAACTATTCTAAAAGTTGTTTGTTGGTTTGTCAAGTCCTCGGCATATTTTTTATCATAGTTTTGGCAGGAGACCTATGGACAACGAAAAAGAACTGCGTACAGTTCTGAGTAAAAATATAAAACGCTATCGTAACCGGCTTGGACTATCTCAACTTAATTTGGCTTTACATATTGGAATTTCAGCGAATTTTCTTTGTGATATTGAAAGTGGAAAAAAATGGACATCTCCGAATACACTTATAAAACTGGCAAAGATTTTACGCATTGAGGTATACGAACTTTTTAAGCCGGAAGAAACAATCGTAAATGATACTTCTATCATACTTTCCCGATGTCTTGATGATGCCTCATTTTCGGTAAAACAAATTGTAGAGCAATCTATAAATCAATCATTTGAAAATATCCGCGCACATTATTTAGGTACAAACTAAATTCGCCGTTCCTTCGGTTTCTGCATTTTCTGATATTCCTTCTCCACCGTTATACCGGAAAGCTCCGTGTCCGCCGCCCCTCGCGGGCCTCTGTGGAAAGAACGCTGGGAACTCTATTGCGGCGGCGTGGAACTGGCGAACTGCTACACCGAAGAGACCGACCCCGGCAAGGTGAGGGCCTATTTTGAGCGCGAAGGGGCGCTCAAGGGCGAGACGACCCAAACAGATCGATATTATATCAGTAGTTCATCAAATGACGCCCGGCAGATGTACGAGAGTATCCGAGGGCATTGGTCAATAGAAAACAAACTGCATTGGAGTCTGGACGTTATATTTCGGGAGGATGCCTCGCGGATAACGAAAGGCCATGGGCCGGAAAATCTGAACACCTTGCGGAAGCTGGCGCTTTCGCTTCTGAGAGCCGCCCCAAGCCTCAGAAGCGGTAAGAAAAAAATCACCGGCCCAAAACGACAATTCATTGCCGCCATGAACCCGGACTATTTGTTTACCGTGCTCTTTCAAAAGTAAATGCAGGAGCCCTGGACTTGCAAAGACGTAAGGGGCTTGCTAGGGCGGGGACGTATACACTCAGCGAGAACACTGGGAGCAAGATATAGATGAATAGACGAATAGAGACGGCGGGGCTTATGTGCTGGCGCGCCAGGCGTTGATAAACTCAAGCATGAACTGCTGAATATTGGAAAACCACTTTTTCTGGAATGCCGCCGCGGTAACGCCGATATACCGGTAGTGCCAGCATTCCCAGCGGTAGCCGGTCACATCCTCGTAGCCGTCGGGGAACGACAGCGACCAGCCGTATTCCCCGGCATGGGCGGCAAGCCATTTTCCCGCCCCAGTATCCGCGAAGGCATCGCTGATGGAGCCGAAGTCAACTACCGTGCCAAGCTGGTGCTGGCTTTTTCCCGGCTGGGCGGATTCCCGGTCAGCGGTTTCTTTTCCCGAAAGCCGGACATTCCGGTTATACACGGTCACCTGATAATCGTATGAACGGTAAGTGGAACTGGCAAGAAGCGTAATTCCGTCTTTTTGAGCTGCCGCGCCCATAAGGCGGAGCGCCTGTTCCGCCGGTTTCCGCAAAGCCAGATTGTCCCGGCTGATGGCATAGAAGTTGTTTTTTACCAAGGGAACCGTGTCCGGCGGCTGGTAACCGTCAGGCAGAGCGTGGGTTTTGTCAACCAGGCGCAAAAGATCGTCCCGGTCGCCGGCAAGTACGGCTTTGAAGTCTTCAAGGAATTCGCCGGTGTCTCCGTTGGCAATCCCCTGCCGGGTTCGCTCCGGCAACAGGGTCAGGGCTGTCCGCAGCTTTTGCGTTTCAGCGGGAGAAACCGCGTTCTGGGCAGGCAGAATAATCACACCCCACATAAATAAAAAACAGACGATAGTGAAGCAGCGCGCCATGGTTATTGAATATAGAGACTTCGCCGGTCTTTGTCAATGTTGGCAATCTGTTTTTATGGAGAACCGCGTGTCTTGCCCTCTTTTTCCACCCCGGCTATAATAAACTATGAACATACCAGGACTGTCCCGCGCTGAATTTCCCCTGCCTGCCGGTATTTCCGGACACATTCTCCGTTATCAGGCGCACAGCCCCCTGGCAAGCACGGCAGATCACCCCGCGCTGTGCCTGGATTGCTGGACATTCGATGAATTATGCGCTCTGGCCGGACTGGACAGTTCGACTGCCTTTGAAGACCTCAAAAACCTCTCTGTCCACCCCGGCGGCTGGCAGTCCTGGTCAGCGGGCTGGGAACTGGCTGGGAATGAAACCCTGCCCCGAAAGGTGCGCATCCTCCCTGAACTGATTAAGCTGACCAACCGGGACCGCGACACGGCGCCCCCCGCCGCCACGCCTTTCCCTGTTTCTGACGACGCCCTCACCGGACACTTTATCATGTACCTCCGCAGCGGAGACACATATCTGTGCATAGCTTCCAAAGAAGGAGGCGTTCTGCCCCCGGTCACCTTTCGCATTGACCGCAGGAAACGCCGGGTATTCGCTGAAATCTTTTCTCCCGGCAAAACTCTGCCCCCCGGCGCTCCCCTGGCGGAGCTGTCTGTCTTTGCCTCGGAAGGTTATTTTGCGTTCAAAGACACTCTGGCCGTAATCTATGGACGGCTCAAGCTGTGTGCCATCGGCGGATACGAATCCTGGTATAACCATTACACGGACATCAATGAAAAGTTGATTCTGGACAACCTGGATAGTCTGAATAAAACCGCCAACATCATCAAACTGTGGTACATCGACCAGAAAAAACCCGTGGTGTTTCAAATCGACGACGGCTGGGCCCAGGCCGTGGGCGACTGGGAAGTCAGCAAAAAACGCTTCCCCAACGGCCTTGCGCCGGTGGCGGAAAAAATTGCCTCCGCCGGATATATTCCCGGACTCTGGTTTGCGCCCTTTATTGTGACCAGACAAGCGCGGCTCTATGCGGAAAAACCCGAATGGCTCCTGCGGGACAAATCGGGCGCGCCGGTGGTGGCAGGGTTCAATCCCCTGTGGGACAAGCACTATTACTGCCTTGACCTTTCCCGCCCTGAAGTGCTGGCATATATCCAGAGCTTTATTGACCGGGCTATCGGCGAATGGGGATTCCGCTATCTCAAGCTGGACTTCCTGTACGCGGGGCTGCTGGACGGCGATTTCGCAAACAGCGGCAGTCCCTGGGAGCACTATGAAAAAGCCTGCGCCCTGCTCACCAGCCGGACGAAAACCGCCCGGGGCCAGCCGGTCACCTATCTGGGCTGCGGAGTTCCGCTGGGGCCGTCCTACCGGCATTTCCCGCTCTCCCGCATAGGGTCAGACACCCGCGAGACTTGGGATTGGCCGCTGGCAAAGCTTCTGGGTCATGTGGGTCGTCCGGGGGCATACGTCAACCTGATGGACACCATCGGCAGGGCGTTTCTGAACGGCGTGGTCTATATCAATGACCCGGATGTACTCTTTTTACGCACAAAAAAGTGCAAACTCCGTAAAAATGAAAAACTCCTTATCGCGGTGGTGAATTTTCTGCTGGGGGGCCAAATCATGTTTTCCGATGACCCTCTGGAACTCACCACTGCGGACGCCGCCCTGACCCGCCAGGTGGTCAGCCTGTATACAGAACTGATGGACGACGAATACGGAGCGGTCAGAACCGGCCGGGGCATGTTCCGTCTGGAAAGCCGGTCTGGCCGGGTGACCGGGGTTATTGATATGCGCAAACATCGTATTATAATAACAAAAGATATGAGGCAGTTACTATGGGATGAGGGCTAGAAACAGAGGCCCGCAAACGCCTCTCTATTCGTCTATCCATCTATACATCTATGCGTCTGTACCGGCAAGGAACCCCGTAATCAGCTCCTTCACAGCCCCGTATTGCGGACCCTCTTACACCGGGAAGTGTCCCCCTCTTACGCCGGGAAGTGTCCCCCTCTTACGCCGGGAAGTGTCCCCCTCTTACGCCGGGAAGTGTCCCCCTCTTACGGGGGGAAGTGCCTCCCTCTTACGCCGGGAAGCGCCTCCCTCTTAATACGTCAGGGATTGCCCACGACCAGCGGCGCGCTTTCCAGCATCCGCACATCTTTGAGTAGTGTGCTTCCGGTGAACTGGGTGGTGATGCGTATCTTGAACGTCCCTTCGGGAATACCCGAAGGCAGCACCGCAATCACCTTAGACGCGCCATTTTCCACGTAGGGCGGCGCAATCGCGTTGGTGTAGGGCGTGCCTCCCGCGCGGGTGCCGGTAATAGCGATGCCCACCCCGGGCTTGTCGCCCGCCACCTTGATTTTGTGCCCCTCGATAATCACCACGCCCCCGCTGGTCACCGTGGTGTTCACCGTGCCGCTCGACACGTCCGTCACTTCCGCAATGAACGCCGCGTCTTCCACGATGCCCTCCACGGCCAGCACAATGCGGCTTGCCAAGTCCTTGAGCGGCTTGAGGGTGCGGAAAGTGAAGCCGATGGGGTGTTTTTCCCGGTCATGGGCTTCGCTTGCGCTGTCCCAGGTTCCGTTCACGTGGGGGCTGATGGAATAGTATTTCATATTCAACGAAAACCCGTCGCAAATGAGGAACCCGCATTCTTCGCAGAACTG
>JAITOJ010000028.1 GCA_031290005.1 Treponema sp.
GGGCGGGTTTGAATTGCGAATTGCTGTTGTTGTCACAGACGTACTTGACCGAATCCTTTTTTACACCTATAATTCTTTTATGTTCAAGATCTGGCAGCTTAAAACCGATGCCCGGACTCAATTGCGGGGCCACCGATTCATTCCGGTGTTACTCACGCTGATTACGCTTTTTTTGTATTTTCTTCCATTGCCGCCCCAGATGACCCGCGTATCAGAGGAGAGCCATGAATGGAAATTTCACTATGACAATGATTTCAATTTTTTTGATTTCCCGGATTTTTTTGATTTCCTCTACGATTTCGATACCCTGAAGAATGTCGTGTCCTCATTTTTTTACCCGGAGCGCGCTATCCTGAGCGGCGTCATTGAGCTGCTTACTTTTCTGCTGTTTTCTTCAATTCTGATTGGCCTCTGCCGCTACTATCTCTTGTTCAGCATTGACAGCGCCAAAACGTCCTTCGGTTCCTTCCTGGAAGGGCTTAACGGGTGGTATAGAGGCATTTTGGCCCGCCTCTATGTTGCGGTGCGGCTGCTGCTCTGGGGGTTGCTGTTTATGGGCGTGTTGGTCATTGATATATTCATCGGTATCAGGTTGAGCGAAGTGCCTTATTTTAACCTGGTGATTCCCGGTCTCATCTTCCTGACGGTGATATTTTTCACGGTTTTTATCATTTATAAATGTATCGCCTATTCCCAAATCTATTTTGTCCTTGCGGAATACCCGGCAGTGTCGATTCACAAGGCGCTCAAGACCAGCATAGCTATCACCAGACATCAGTGCGGAAGGTTGTTTTTGCTGGCCTTAAGTTTTATTGGCTGGGCGTTTCTGTGCCTGTTCACTCTGGGAATCGGGTTTTTGTTCTTGATTCCCTATATATCGGTTTCTTTTGCCAATGCCTATAAAGTTCTCAAACAGCAGTCCTTTGAAAAAGGCATTCTGGTAAAAATCCCGTCCCCGGCAATGGGACAAGGAGCGTCCGTATGACCAAAAAAACATCGGGACTGATTATTTTTATCGTTATTATGGCCCTGGCTCTGGCGCTTGTAGTGCTGTCTGTCCTGTCAGGGAAAATCGAAAAACCGCCGGTAAAAATGATGGGATCCGACTATGTGGCGGTGCTCAGCATAACCGGGGTGATTCAGGCGGAAAATCAGACGTATAATCAGGAATGGCTCCTGACCACTATTCAGCATCTGAAAAATGACCGGAAGAATCTGGGCATCCTGCTGCACATCGATTCCCCCGGCGGGGCAGTGTATGAGGCGGACGCGGTGTATCTGGCTTTGGCGGACTATGCCGGGTCAGGCAAGAAGCTCTGGGCATATCTGGGTTCCCTGGCGGCTTCCGGGGGCTACTATATCGCCTGCGCCGGGGATTACATCATCGCCAACCGCAACACCCTCACGGGTTCCATCGGGGTTATCAGCAGCCAGTCTGTGGATTTGACGGGCCTCCTGGACCGCTACGGCGTCAAGGTGACGACTATCACCGCGGGGAAGAACAAGAACATGCTCAATTTTAACAGCCCTCTGACCGGCGAACAGCGGGAAATCATGCAGTCCATCGCGGACGAGTGTTACGAGCAGTTTGTGGGTATCGTCGCGGGGGCTCGAAACCTGCCCCTGGGGGACGTGAAAACTCTGGCGGATGGCCGGGTGTATACCGCTGCCCAGGCGCTTAAAGCCTCCCTGATTGACGAAATTGATACCTTTGACGCGGCCCTTGACCGCTTTATCCGGGGATTCTCCGGATTCCGCCAGGAAAGGCGGATTGAAACGGTATACCTTGAATATACGCCAAAGACCACGTTCGTTGACTTTTTCTTGCAGTCCGCCCGGTCTGTCCGTTCAGCGGCGTGGGACGGAAACCCGGTGACAGCCGCGATTCCCGACGCCCTGGCCGTCTGGCTGCCGCCGGACATCCGGTTTCCCGCGTACTACTATCAATTGAAATAGTATTCAAAAAAGACGGGATTATTTCTCTTGCCCCATGACCGGCACCAGCAATTCGCAATAAACAAACAGCCCGCAAACGGCCTTCTCTATTCCTCTATCTCACTATTCGTCTTACCCCCGCCCGCAGCATAAGCCGCATAGAGACTTGCCGCAGAGGGGAATGACTCAATCGGACGGTTGCGGAGCGGCGGGAGGCGCCGTGGGTTAGTCCGCGTTGAACCGGTACACGGTCACGGACTCGTATATTTCGCCGGGCCGCAGGGTTGACTGGGGGAACTCCGGGATGTTCGGCGCGTTGTTATATCCGCCGGTTTCCAGGCAGAACGCGCCGAACTGGTCGTAGATAGTCCCGTTTTTTCCCAGGAGGGCGGTCAGGTTGGCTGAGGTGTAGAGCTGCATACAGGGCTGGTTGGTCAGCAGGGTGACTGAGCGCCCGCTTTCAGGTTCCCGGACCACCGCGCGCTTCGGGAGGGCCGCTCCCGGCTCGGGCGGGTCAAAGCAGTAACAGGCGTCATAGCCGCCCTTGGTCGGCGCCAGTTCGACCGCGCCTGAATCCCTGCCAAAGGACTTTTCCCTGGTGAAGTCAAAAGCCGTGCCCGCCGCGCCCAAAATCTTTCCCGTGGGGACCAAATCCGCGTCCACTTCAAGGCGTTTGGCGCTGTCAACCCACGCCAGATGGCTTGCCACATTGCCGCCCTTATGGCCTTTCAGGTTAAAGTAGGCGTGCTGGGTCAGATTGACCGGCGTGGGGGCGTCGGTTTTCCCGGTGTAGCGCAGGGTCAGTTCGTTGTTGTCGTTCAGGAGATAGAGCACTTCCAGGTCAAGATTGCCGGGGTAACCCTGCTCTCCGTCCGGGCTGATGCGGGTGAACCGGACCCCCGCGCCTTCGCCGACTGACACCATCTCAGCCTTCCAGAGCAGTTTGTCATACCCCAGGAACCCGCCGTGCAGACTGTGGGCCCCCAGGTTTGCGTCCAGCCGGCAGGTTTTGCCGTCCAGCGTGAAGGCGGCGTTCTGAATCCGATTGGCGTACCTGCCGATGAGGGACCCCAAGTGGGGCCGGTTGCGCTCCGCGTAGCCCTCCAGAGTGGAAAAACCCAGGAGAATATCCTCCGTTTTGCCGGTCTTCGAGGGCAGCAACAGGGACGTCAGGATACAGCCGAAATTGGTCATGGACACAGACATTCCAGCGTTCTTCAGGGTATACAGGCACGCTTTGGAGCCGTCCGCAAGGACGCCGAAGTCGCGCTTTTTCAATGTAATCATTATTAACCTCCAGGTTCGCAGTATATGCCGGAAGCCCTTCCGCGTCAGTATATTGGGCGATGCGGGAATCGAACCTGCGACCCCAAGCGTGTCATGCTTGTACTCTAACCAACTGAGCTAATCGCCCGAACAGGCGCTATCCTAGCATACATGTTTTTTTGTGTCAAGCGCAAAAAATTTACACAAAACCGCGTTTTTCCCTTGACAAATCCGGTTTTATGGTGTAGATATGTGAGCAATCAATGGCGATGCGGCGGCACAACGAGTGCCCGCACCGCCTTTTTTATTTTTTTACGGCAAAAAAGCCGAAAGAAGGGGTATAACATGAATAATCTTCCCGAAATGTTCGGAAGTCTGGTGTTTAACGACACGGCGATGAAGCAGCGGCTTCCCAAAGAGACCTACAAAGCCTTAAAAAAGGCGATTAAGGAAAACAAAGACTTAGGGCTGGACGTGGCCAATGTGGTGGCCAGCGTCATGAAGGATTGGGCGATTTCCAAGGGAGCCACCCATTTTACCCACTGGTTCCAGCCCATGACGGGAATCACCGC
>JAITOJ010000062.1 GCA_031290005.1 Treponema sp.
TTGCCCTTGCGGTATTCCGCGATGGGCCCGGCGTTTTCGGCGAGCACCTCCGCCACATAGCCTTCGATTGCGGCGGCATCGCTCACCTGGGCCATGCCCCGTTCGGCGATGATCTCCGCGGGGAGGCGGCCTGTTTCCAGCATGGCGGCGAACACTTCCTTGGCCTGCTTGCTGGTAATCGCCCCATCGTGCAGGGCGTTCACCAGGCCGGAGATGTGCGCCGGGGTCAGGTTAATCCCCTCGATGGTAACGCCCCGCTGGTTCAGCGCTGCCAGCAGTTCCGCCAGAATCCAGTTGGCCGCCTTCTTGGGGTCTTTTGACCCCTTGGCGGCTTCCTCGAACCAGAGGGACAGAGCTCGGCTTGAGGTGAGGGTCTCGGCGTCAAAGTCGCTGAGTCCGTAGTCTCGCTTGAAGCGGACGCGCTTGGCTTCTGGGAGTTCCCCCACCAGGGCGCGGGCTTGGGCGATAAAGTCCTTGGACACGTAAAAAGGTTTGATGTCCGGTTCCACCACAAAGCGATAATCCACAAAGGAGTTTTTTGTCCGCTGAATAACGGTTTCGCCCTTGTCGTCGTCCCAGCCCATGGTACGCTTGAACCCCGCCACAAAGGTCTGGCGGTCGCTCTGCGCCTCCGCAAGCTGCCGCGCGGTCTCGTATATGCAGGCGTCCCGGATGGACCGGAAGGAGTTCAGGTTCTTGATTTCCGAAATCGGGGTCTGGTATTTGGCGTCCCCCTCCCAGACATTCAGGTTGATGTTCACGTCGCAGCGCATATTGCCCTCTTCCAGGTTGCCCCCGGTAACGCTGACGTACCGCAGGATTTCCTGCACGGTCTGCATGAACAGCGCCGCTTCCTCGGCGGAGGAAATGTCCGGCCTGGTGACGATTTCGATGAGCGGGGCGCCGCAGCGGTTGTAGTCGATGTAGCTGTGGTTGCCCTCCAGGTGCAGGCTTTTGCCCGCGTCTTCTTCCAGATGGATGCGCTCGATGCGGATTCTCCGGTATTTGCCGTCCACAACGCAGTTCTCCCCGCTAAAATTGACCGGGCGGAAGTCCGCGCCGCCGGGCTGCTGGGATTCCGGGAGCCGCCACAGGGGCAGGTCAACGCGGCCGTTGGAGCACAGGGGGATGTCGTACTGGGTGATTTGGTAGCCCTTGGCCAGGTCGGGGTAAAAGTAGTGTTTGCGGTCAAACTTGGTGTAGGGGGCGATGGCGCAGTTCAGGGCGAGCCCCGCGGCCGCGCCCAGTTCCACATAGCCTTTGGCAGCCCGGGGCATGGCTCCGGGCAGGCCCAGGCACACGGGGCACACCCGGGTATCCGGCAGCCCGCCGTAGCGGTTTTCACAGGCGCAGAAGGCTTTGGTACTGGTGAGAAGCTGACAGTGGATTTCACAGCCGATGACCACTTCATGCCGCGGGAGCGGCTTGCTGACAGAGGATTCCATGGGTCCAGTGTAGCTCAATGGCCGGGGGAATGTCAAATCAGGGAATTATTGTTCATATTATTTTTTTTAGGCATATAAAACTTCGTTGTATTAACACCTTCCAAGGTCAATAATTTAATTTTTTTGTCTATACCGCCTGCATATTCAGTTAAATTTCCATTTGTTCCTATAACCCGATGGATGACTTTAGCTGCCTGCCTCTCGATTTTTTATTATCGTATTTTCAAAAATTGGCATAGAATTTGCTATGATATTGGTGGTTGAATTGAAAACTCAATCGTAATCAAAAATACTTTTTAAGATTTAGGAGGTTTATCATGGCTTATTCAGTAGGTTTTTACAATCCGCGGTTCACATCAAATCTGTTTGACGAACTGGAACGGAAATTCTTTGACCGGTTTAACGGGTCAGAGGAGGCAAGTTTTGTACCCCCTGTGGATGTCAAAGAAAGCGCAGACCGCTACGAGGTTGACATTGACCTGCCGGGCATGAAGGAAAACGAGGTCGACATTGACCTGAACAACCAGGTACTGACGATTTCAGCCCGAAAGGAAACAGAGGAGGAAAAGCAGGGGGATACCAAGTGGCTTGTTCATGAGCGGAATGTCCGGTCTTATACCCGCCGGTTTACCCTGCCGCCCGACACTGACCCGGCAAAAATCGCCGCTCACTTTGAAAATGGCGTTTTGTCTGTCTTTATTCCGCGGAAAAACGAGACCAAGAGCTGCAAAATCCCGATTACTCTGTGGACAGACGAAAAGCAAATTACGGAGTAAACCCCAGCAGTTCATGGACAATCTGCGCCGGCGGGATGTCCGCATATAGCCAGCCGTATAATGCGGCGGCGGTAAGGACGTTGCGACCGTAATTGCGGGTTTCCCGGTAGGGAACAATCTCCAAAAACAAATCAGGGGGCAAGTCAGGGGAAGCGCGAAGCCAGCTTCGCACCCGGCTCGCCCCCGCGTTATAGGCGCACACCGCCGGAAGCGCCGCGCCTTCAAACCGCCGAATCAAATCAGCAAGATAAAACGCCCCAAAACGTATATTTGTTTCCCCATCGTAAATATCATAATCCTGTATTTTAAGCCGTTGCGCAATGTCATCAGCGGTGGCGCGCATTAATTGGGAGAGTCCTTCCGCACCGGCGCTGGAGGTCACCTGACGCTCAAAAAAACTTTCACTCCGAACCAGGGAATACATCACGTAGTCCGGCAGGGCAAATTCCGCACAGGCCTTTTCTATCTCTGGACGAAAAAACCTTGGATACGCAAGCCGGTACTGGTCTCTGGAATGTTCTTCCTTGAGATTTCCGAGTGTATATGAAGCGACGAGAAGTCCCTGGCGTTGCAAAACTTCATCGCCGCCGGATTGCAGAAACAGGGCAGCGTTAAAAGCGGCGTCAGCATCAAGGCTGTTTCGAATTTTGCGCCATTCGGGATAGATTCGTTCCGAAAAACCAAAATCAGCGTAACCGGTCAATAGCCGCCGCATAAAAGCGGTAGTTTCCGCAGGAACAGGAGCCTTGGTAACACCCATCAGCAGCGTTTCAACATCCGGAGCAGAAAGATTAAGTTTTGCCGCCGCCAGCAGCATATAATAGGGAGAAGCGCCGGGTATACAGGCGGCCCGGAAAAAACGCTCCGCTTCTTTGGCCGGTTCAGGGATAAAACTGGGTAAAAATAGCCCGCTTTCCAGCAAACGCCCCGCAATATAGGCGAATTTTGATACACTTGCGCTGTCCGCGATACCCGGAAGGAGACCGGCGGCAGTATAAAAGGCTTCCCACTGTTTATTCTTCAGCAGGGTGAGGGCAAGGGTATCAAAAAAATCGAAAAAATTATTTTTGTCGTGGAATTCAAGACGCCGACGGGCCAATTCCTGAATTACTTCATCGGGATTGTATGCGAGCAAGGTCGAAAGATAATACCAGAGGGCATCGTCTTTTTTGTCCGCATCCGGCGCGGTATCCGCGGCTTTCCAAAAACGGCTGGCCGCGGTCAAGGTGTTTTTTTCGCCGATCCGGTCATAGAACCGGCCGGCGTAAAACAGGGCATAATAGGCAAGAGGTCTGCCAGATGCGGCCTGAGCCGCACGGTCAAACAAAAACGCATTCTCTCTGTTATCACTGTTGCCGTAAAACAGGGCTTTACCCGCATCGGAAAAAACGCTTTCCGGAAGCGATGCAAGCCAGACCGCTTCATCGGTCTGTTCGGCCCGCAGGGAATCAAGCAGCGCGCAGGCCCCGGTGTAGTTCTTGCGATATACCTCAAGCCTGACCTGAATCAGGGCGGTTACTCCGGCGGTAAGCTCCTGGGGAAGGGCGCACTCTTTTAAAAATGCGATATGAGCGTCAGTTATGGGAGAAGAAAGAAACCAGCCGGCGATTTCTGTTTGAAATTCAGGCCGGTTATACCGGAGCAGACTTATCAAACGCAACCGTACCAGTTCCGCCGGAGCGTCCCGGTCAAGAGCGCCGGTGAGTTTGATAATCTCCCGGTAGTCCTCTGCTTCGAAAAACACCTGACAGGCCGGAAGCAGGGATTCGCTGTCATCCCATCTGGAAACATACTGCCGCGCCGCTTTGACTCGTTCTTTTAGCGGGCCAAAAGTCATGAGTTCTTCCATGCTTTTTTTTGCGATTACCGGATTTGCTTTTCGACTGCCAAGATTAAAAAAATAGCGAGCTTTTTTTTTCGGTTCCGGACCCGCTGTTTTATTTTTGAGTTCTTCCAGCCCCGCAAAATAATAGCGGTCAGCGCCGTAGTCTTTGTTCCCGGCAGCCTGGAGTGTTACCCCGCAGCAGCTCAGCAAGAACAAAGACAAGCCGGCGATGACGGCCAGATTTTTAACGGGGCGGAATAAGGATATAGGTTCCTGAAATAATGTAGTCAGGGTCTTTGATACCATTATACCGCGCTATGTACCGATAACGCCAAGGGTTCTTGTAATAAGTGCCCGCTAAATCCCAAAGCGTGTCTCCCCATTTAATCCGGTAACGCACAGGGTCTTTTCTTGCTGGCTGAGGCGGAGGAGCGGGCACGACAGGTTCCGGTTCAATCATAAGCGGAGACTCCTCTATTTCCTGCTCTTCAATGCGGACAGAATCCACCTCAGGCACGGGAATCACCGGAGTTTCGATAATTTCAACTGTAGTCTCTATCGTTTCGATAATTTGCGAACCAGACGTACCGTTTTTACCGACTTCTGAGGGAAGCACAAAAAATAACACCAGGAAAATACCAAGACAAAGAAGCGCGCAAATAATACAAATAATAACCGCCAGTTTCAGCCGGGAGTTTTTGGGTGATTTTTCGGAAAAATCCGGTTCCGGGGTGATATTTTTTACCTCGTCAAACAACTCCGACAGGGAATTGTTTTCTTTTGTTTTCCGCAACTCTGATTTCGCGCTGGCACCCGGCTTTTCAAGAGACATATCTTCCAATGCGGTATTGGTATAAAACTCGGAAGTATCCGGCGTTAATGCGCTGTCATGGATTTCCGTGTCCTCATCTAAAAAGGAGAAATCATCGTCACTGAGCGCAACATTTTCTACAGATTCAGGTTCTTCAGAAGCGGCAGCAGATTTCACCGTCTCCGCACTTGTCGTTACATCTTCTTGCAGGTCAAAGTCAAAATTTGACAGTTCGCTGTCCACGTCATTGCCTGCCGGAGCGGTTTCTTCGGCGGTCAGGGTAGTTTTATCCGCAGCCGGTTCATCTAAAAAGGAAAAATCATCGTCATTCAAGACCGTTTCGTCACCGGCTTCTGCTTTCGCCGCTGGTTCTTCCGCAACTTCCGGTTCGGTTTTCTGCTCTGTTTGGTCAAAATCAAAATCAGGAGTCGTCACAGGGATAGCCACTTCGGTATCTGGAATATCCGCCTCAGTTTCAGGTTCCGCAGGAACATCTGTAAGCTCTGAGGAAGTATCAACTACCGGCTCTTCTACCGGTTCCTCCGGCACAGTTTCGGCGGCTTCGGAAACCGCCGGTAATTCCGCGGATACAATGGTGAAATCCGACGCCGGAGCCGAGGTCGTTATTTGGGATATTTGAGGAATTTGCTTGGAAGTTCGGCTTCCCGATTCGGGTTCATACACTTCCGCAGATAGCACATCATTCTCGTCAATAGAGATTTCAAAATCGACATCAACTTTGCCTGCCGGATGCGGAATAAGCCGGTCAACCTGCAATGTTCCGATATATTCCGCAGTTTTCATTTCCGAATCATCAGAACCAAATAAGTCAATGTGTACTTCAGTTTGGTCAGACCGAACAGTAGTAAGTCCGAGTTTCTTTTTACTTGGCGTACCGCTCTCAATAACCGGATAAAAAGAGCCATCGGCCAATTTTATTCCAATAGTTTTTCCCATAGCATTACCTCTTAAGGTGTTTCTTGCTTACTAGTTTAATATCAAACGCAATCTTTGTCAATCCCTCGAGCAGTTTTTAGTCCCCTTCCGCGGGCCAGGGATTCTCAGTGATACCCGCCAGGCGCACCACCGCCTGGTGACATTGCAGGCGCAGAGCGGCAACCGCTTCTTTTCGGGAAAGACTGGTATCGGGGAAAATCGGCTCGCCGATGCGCAACGTGATAAGGGGATGGTTTTTCTTGAAAAGCGCGTATACCCCCCTGGCTTCCCGGTAGGAAAAAGCCATGGGAATCACGGGAATGTTGTAGCGCCAGGAAAACACAAACGCGCCTTTTTTGAAAGGCCTGATAGGCTGGTAATACATCCAGTTGCTGCCTTCGGGGAACACCAGAATCCATTTCCGTTTTTGATGCAATTCGTCAAAAGCTTCATTAAATTTGTTCATGGCATGGACGCGGTCGGGCACGGGAATACCGCCAACCCAGCGGATCACCCCCCGGTCTTTACCGCGCAGGTTATCCTGCCAGGCGGGAAAATAGAGCCTGCGCCACCGGATCGCCTGCAAAATGACCAGAAAATCCCAGCGCAACATGTGATTCGACACCGTAACCGCGCCGTTCTTGAAGGCCCTGCGGTACTTTTTCAGAATTGCCCGTCCCTCAATGCGCAATCCGTACCGTATGGGGCAAATGACAAACACCAGCGTGAAAATCCCCAGGTAAATCAGAGCGCTTTTGATTCTGAAACCCAGAGACTTGTCCAGAAACGGGTAGTGTTCATCCACCGTGATATCCACCAAATGCCTGGGCTGAACCATGTGGCCGTCAGGGTCAGCGGGATACGTAAAACTTGTTTTTGGCACAAATGGCTTTTCTGGTATTTTCATGCTGCTTCTCCAAGACTTTTCTGGAAATTTTTTCCCGTGAAATAGTACCCCAGAGACGGCGCTCATGTCAACGCGACAAATGTCAACGCGGCCTCTTGACTTTTTTTTTATTATTTTGTATAGTTGTTTTTGTGCGGAGGGATAGACTGCTCGTATTTAAGGAGAAATATCCATGACGCATAAATTCCTGTTTGTATTGCTGGCTTCGGTGATTGTCCTCTCTGGATGTCAGACCCTCAGGGCGAATCTTGAAGGTGAACTGTTGGATTACCAATCCGCGGAAGTAACTTGGGATTATTCTCAGAGTTTAACAGCGGATGCTGAATATGAACTTGAAGTCGCACAGATAACATCGAAAAACAAAAAAAATCCTGTATTTGAATCAATTGCCAAAATAACCCAGGCCAGCGCTTCCTATCGTCAATACGGACTGCGGCCCGGCGCGGAATATCAGTACCGGATAACCGAATATGCCCTTGATACCTCCCGTTCGCAAACAAAAAAACAGACGCAGTTACGGCTGCCCCAGAAAATATCGCCCGCAATTTCCGTGATAACACCTTTGGATATTATAATCGAAAAGAAAACGCCGAACGCGCGGACTGTGGAATTAAAATGGGATTCGGAAAAACTAAAACCGGAAAACACCTATGAATTGCAGGCGCTGGTCTGGAAAGAAATCAAGAAAAAAAATAAAAACTATGAGACGCTTTTGACCATAGGCGGGTCAAAAAGACAAAACACCGCGCCGCCTTCATCGTACCGGCATGAAAACCGGGAACCCGGCGCCGAATATCAGTACCGGATAATTGATACCAGCGACCTCCGCTGGGTTTCGCCAGTGTATTCTGTAATAATGCCTCTGGATATACAACTCACGGGTAGACAGCTCAACGCAAATTCTGTCGAAATAGCATGGGCCCCCGCAAAGCTGGATGCCGAACACCGGTATGAGCTTCAATTCAGCCAGGGAGGCGCGGACTTTGTTCCGGTAAAACCGGTAAGCGCTTCCACAAAACCGGTGTATGTTCATAATAATTTATTGCCCGCCATGAAATACGACTACCGGATAATTGACGCCGATGATTCCCGGAGAAGCTCGCTTGTTTTTTCGGCAGACACATCCCCGATGGGGGGCATTTACATCGGGATTCTTGCTTTTGCCGGTGATGTAAAAAATATAACTCCCGGATTTGTATTCCTTGACCCCAGCGGCAAACAGCAGGCGCTTGACTATATTAACGGCGCCTATCCCCTGCCCGCAAGGGGAAGCGCCCTGTTGTTTGCTATTGAAAAGGCCCTGACCGATATTGAAACCGCAAAAAAAGAAAACCGGCTTCCTCAGAATACCAAATCTCTTCTGGTGGCCGTTACCGATGAACTTGACACAGGCTCGACCAACCCCTATTTATCGGTTCCGGGCGGAAACACCAAAAACGATATTGTGCTATACCGCGACTATATTGAGCAGCAGATAAAAGCTAAAACTATAGGGAATGTTCCTCTTGCTGTTCAGGCAAAAGACTTGCCGGCCCCGCTTTGGCAATTACTCCCTACAGCCGAAAATATCAAAAAGGCCGACAGTATCGCGCGGATAATTGACACCATGAATTTCAATGCCAGCAGCCAGCATATCACCCTTGCGCTGTCTACTCCCTGGTACCCCGAAGGCACGGAACTCACGGTTGTTTTTGATGGAAAATCGCCGGATACGTCAGACCAATATATCAAAGGTATCATCAATAGAACACCGGGCACCTCCAGCCTGGATATTAAAGAGTCTGCGGGTATTCAGGTGATAGGAACGCCGATGGTAAAAACAACTGAATCGGAAGTGCAATATGCCGTTACCATAAGCGATAAGGACATCAGGCTGAATAACCATCCATTGGTTAAATCTATGGTAAAACAATGGTATAAATATCCCGCGGAACTCATCAATATCACTGATTGGCAGCTCGATACCGCACTGGATACAGTCATGATTACTGATTATGGAGTCGATTTCCCGGACAAGCAAGCGACTGTCCTGTATTTGATTCTGAACTGCCGTGAGTCTCTTGACAACAATCTGGATAAGGTACGGAATACTGCCAAAAAATTTATCGAAAAAGCATACAGCGCGGTTTCCGCTCCCGGTGCGCCGACCACCTTAAAGCCGGAGTCGCCCGACCCTATTCCAGTGGAATCAGAACCCGCTCGGATTCCCCAGCCGCTCCCTCCGCCGCCCGCCCTGCCTCCGCTATCCTCAAGGCAAATAAACCCGGCTGAGACTGCGCCTCTTCCGTCTATGCCGAATCTGGGGATAACCTATGATCTGGACGCGTACTGGATTCAAGTGGGCGCTTTTGTGATACCGGAGAACGCGAATCAGGCCAAGGTTATACTGGAAGCAAAGCGATACCCCGCCCAGCTCACCCCGGCGGTGGTGGACGGCCAGTACTTCAAACGGGTGCGGACCGGCCCCTACAAGACCAGGGCGGAGGCGGAACAGGATTTGGAAAAAGTCCGGAGCTCATTTCAGGAATTTGCGGAAAGTTATATACCATGATGGATAAAACACAATTAACCCTCCTCAACGTGGGTGACAATCTTGACCAGTTAATGAACCTTGACCCCCGGGGCTACGGGGTGTGCCGTATTTTATACGCCGCTTCCCGGGAATATACCGGCAAGCCCCTGACCATAAACGCCGCGGAAAAGTTGGCCAGTACCCTGCACTCCGGGGACTTGGCGTATATCCTCACCGGATTTGTGCTCCGTCCCCACGGTTCCGCCGAAACCGACGGCATGGTCAGTTCCGTGCTGCTCGCCCGCGCCCTGGTTCTGGCCTGTGACGCCAAACCGGTAATTGTCTGCGCCCCGGAATGCCTGCAAGCCGCCCGGGCCATGGCGCAGGCGGCGGGGCTGCACTGGTACGGCTCCGTTGAGGAACTCCGCGCCTATCCCGCGTCCCTGGCGAT
>JAITOJ010000079.1 GCA_031290005.1 Treponema sp.
CAGGGCCGGGGCGGCAAGGGTTCCAACAGCGCCAAACTGGTGGAGGACGACTTTATCAAGCAGATGTTCATCGCCTCCACCCACGACTATCTCACGTTTATTACCACCGTGGGCAAGGCTTACTGGCTCAAGGCCCACGAGATTCCTGAAAACGGCCGCAACGCCCGGGGGACGCATATCAAGAGTCTGCTGGAAGTGTCGCCCAACGAGGAAATCGCCGCGGTGGTGTCTTTCAAGGAAGTAGCGGGCAGCCAATATCTGTTCATGGCAACCGCCGCTGGGGTGGTCAAGAAAGTGGCGGTGTCGGAGTTCCGCAACGCCAAGACCCGGGGCATCATGGCCATCAAGCTGGACGAGGGCGACCGGCTGGTTACGTCCGTTCTGAGCACCGGTTCGGGCGAACTGGTGCTGATTACCCGGCACGGCCAGGCCCTGCGCATCACCGAGACTGAGGTGCGACCCATGGGCCGGGCTTCCCACGGCGTGGCGGGCATCCGTCTTGCCGCCGGGGACGAGCTGACCGGCGCGCTCCGGGTGGAGGATGGCAGCCGTATACTGGTGGTGAGCGAGTATGGCTGCGGCAAACGGGTGGGCTTTGACGAGTTCAGCGTTCATGGCCGGGGTACCGGCGGCCAGCGGATTTACAACGTTACCCCAAGGACCGGCGAATTGGTGGGGGCCATCGCCCTGGCGGATTCCGACGAGGTGGTGTGCATCACCAGCCAGGGCAAAACGCTCCGTCTGCCCGCTGAATCCATCGCCAAGCAGGGGCGCGCCGCTTCCGGGGTGCGGGTGCTGGAAATCGAGCCGCCGGATATGGTCATCGGAGTGGACAAGATTGTGGGAGAAGAGTAAATAGAGGGATAGAGAGGGAGGCACTTCCCGGCGTAAGAGGGGGACACTTACGGGCGTAAGAGGGGGACACTTACGGGCGCAAGAGGGAGGCACTTCCCGGCGCAAGAGGGGGGCACTTCCCGGCGTAAGAGGGGTACACTTCCCCCCGCAAGAGGGAGGCACTTCCCGGTGTAATAGAGAGGCACTTACGGGCGCTATTGGCAAGGTCAGATGGATGGTGCTTGGGTTAGATTACGGTGAAAGGACGAATAACCGCTTGCACAAATCAAAAAAGTGTGCTAGTATACTTCTACTTTTATCTATTGTTGTGGAGTAAACTTGCATGGGTACCATAGGTATTATCTTTTTAGTGGTTTTCATACTCATTTGTATTCTGCTGGTTTGCCTTGTCCTTGTTCAGAACGAGGAAGGCGGCGGCATGGGCGGGCTTTTTGGGGATGCCAATTCCAAGGCGTTCGGGTCCCGGTCGGGGAATGTGCTCACCAAGACCACCTATGTGCTGGTGGCGCTCTTTTTCGTGACCACCTTTGTCTTGGCGTTTTTGAACCGGGCGCCTTCGGTCAGGCAGCTTGATCCCTCGGCGCTGGAAATCAAGACCACGGTGGAAGAAGGCAAGTCCTGGCTGGATGAGGAGAGCGCGCCTGTAGACGCCGGCGCGGCCTTAACACCCGCAGCAATCGCTGACGAGTCAGGAGCGGCAGACGCGGCAGAAGGTGAATGATGCTTTTAAGTCAGGTTTCAGCGTAATGGGAGGCAGCAATGGCCGATAGTAATGTGGATGTGATTAACCATCTGATTGAACAGGAAAAGCAGGCGGAAGGGCTGCTTCATGAGGCCCAGGCAGAGGCGGAGCGGCGGATTGCCAAGGCCCGAGCAGAGGCCGAGAGGGACTACAAAGCCCGGTACGACCAAGTCATTGGCGGCTTGGAAGCGGACTTCAAAGCCCAGTCCGCAAAAATTGAAAGCGCTCACCAGGAAAAGTCCGCCGAGTACCAGCGCCGCCTTGAGGCGTTGAAAGCCGATACGGCTGCCTTCAACGCATATCTGGATAAACTGCTGGAGCGGTGAGTCTATGATGGATAGAAGCGCTGCGGCTGCCTATGTGTATGCCAAAGCAAGCGGAATGCTGGCAAAGTCCTATGTAGGGCCCCGGGCGGCGCGGCTTTTTGAGGCTAATTCCCTGCACGAATTGTGGGCGCTGCTCTGTACCCAGGACGCGCCGGTGCTGCCGGAAGCGCTGTTTGCCCAGGCCCTGGAACAGGAGGCGGAAAAACAGTTCGCCTCCGATTATATCACCCTCCTCAAGGCCTATTCCAAACCCGGCGGTGTGCTGGTCTCGCTCCTTCGTTCCTTTGACTACGATAACCTGAAAGACATGGGGGCCACCCTCTGCGCGGGCGCTGAAAACCGGCCCGCTCTGGTGGATATCCGGCCCTATTCCCAGCTTAACTACGACGCCTGGCCCAATCTGGCGACAATCACCAAAGATTCTCCGGCGGCCTGGTATAATACGGTTCCACAGCCGGGCAATCAGCATGGACTAGACGAAAAGCTGGACAAGCAGTATACTAGGGATCTCTGGGACTCTGTACTGTCCCTGAAAGGTGCCGAACGGGAGGCGCTCTACGAGCTTATCCGGCAGCATCTGTCCGCGGAGAATATGTTGTGGGTCATCCGGCTGAAGGTGTATTTTGCCATGCCCCGGGAAGAAATCATCCCCCGGCTGGCTTACGGAACCGACACAGACAAGGGGAGCGACCCCCTGGCAGGAGAGGCTTTCGGGATTCTGGACTTGCCGGTGGATTCCTATGATGCTTGGGCAAAGTGGAAGTACGCAGGGCTGCTCAATCCCTCGGAGGAGGGCGTCCCCTGGACGATTGACCCCCGGTGGCTCTATCAGGCTTTCCGGCGGCGTATCCAGCACATGGCCAGGCAGCGGTTTCATCAGCATCCCTTTACGGACGCGGCGCTGGCATCGTGGTTTTTAATCAAGCAGTTTGAGCTTGACTGTATCAGAACCGCGGTGGAAGGGCTGCGGCTGAATGTGGATAAAAAGCTTGCCCGCGAAACCGCGGGTGTGTAGTCTTTTGGAGGAGTAACATGGCAAGAACAGCAATAATGCAGCTTATCGAATTGCTGATAATGAAAGACGATGTAAGCCGCATTATCGCCTACCTGGGCAGGAAGGGGAATTTTGAATTCCAGAACGAACTGACCCCCCGTTCCGGCAGCGATTCCAGCCGCGCCGAATCCAACCGCGCCAGGGAAATTTTTGACAAATTGCAATTCACCCGGTCTTACCTGAATATACCGGAACTGGAGGGCTTTCTGCCCGGCGCAGACCTGCCCTCCGAAAAGGACTGTTTAGACGCGGACAAACTCTTGGCGGTGACCGAGGCGATCCGCCAGCGGGAGCTGGACGCAGAACAGGCCCACAAGCAGGTGCAGGATGCCTACACCGAGGCAATGGCCTTTTCCAACCTCAAGGTGCCCTATTCTGAGCTGGATAAGTTCTCCTTTCTGTCCGTCCGGGTGGGCAAAATCGATGCCAAGCGGCTTCCCGACCTGCAATTCGCCGTGGGCGACCGGGGGGTGGTCATTCCCCTGGGGGACGACAATTCCCGGATTATGGCGGTCTCCTCCAAGAAAGGGCGGCTCTCCCTGGATACGGAACTCAAAAAAGCGGGCTTCGCGGCCATAGAAATCTCCAAGGACTTCAAGGGTATTCCCGACGATATGCTGGACAACCTGAAGCAAAAACGGGAAGAAACCGCCAAAAACCTGGACAACATCCTGCGGGAGCGGAAGAATTTTACCGAAACCCACACAGAGATTTTTAAGCGCCTGTTGAGTAATTTTTCCATCGGCGCGCAGGTGCTGGCCGTCCGGCAGAGCCTGGAGTCCACCCGGTTGGTGTACCGCATCATGGGCTGGATTCCCGCAGCGGACTCTTCGGCCATGATGAAGGAAATCGACGACCTGGTGGAGGGGCGCATCGCCATCCGGATCTATGACCCCAGCGAGATTCCCGCGGTCACGGAAGGCCGGGAACAGGTGCCGGTGCAGCTTTCCCACGGCAAATTCGTGGGCAGCTTTGAGCGCATGATTCTGAGTTACGGCACGCCGTTGTACGGCTCCATCGACCCCACGTCGCTGGTGGCGGTGTTCTTTACCCTGCTTTTTGGCATCATGTTCGGCGACGCGGGACAGGGGCTGGTGTTCGTGTTGATTGGCATTCTGCTGACCAAAGGGCTGCTCAAGCAGTTTGAGTCCTGGTTCAAGTTTGGGCCGATTTTTATTGCCATCGGATGTAGCAGCACCGTCATGGGCCTCTTGAACGGGGAATTTTTTGCCAACCACCACATTCTGGAACCCCTGGGGTCAGCCGTTGCGGGGCTGTTCGGCGCGAAATACCCAATCCTGCATCTGGCTCCCGGCGGCCATGATTCCTGGCTGGGGGCGGATTCCATTCACAAGCTATTTTATTTTTTCCTGTTTACCATTATAATCGGCTTTGTCATCAATTCCATCGGCCTGGCTATCAATATTATAAACCAGTTCCGCCGCAAAAAGTTCGGCAAGGCCTTGTTCGGCAAGGCCGGTCTTTCGGGGGCGCTGTTCTTCTGGTACCTGGTTATCTTGGCGGCCCGGGTGGTAGTGTTCAAGATTCCCATACAGGTCTTTGACTGGGTGATTATTGCCGCCACCCTGGTGGGGGTGTGCTTTGCCGAGCCGTTTGAGCGGCTCATCGAAGGCCATCGCCCGGTATTTCAGGAAGGGATTGTCATCGGAATTATCCACAGCGTGGTGGAATTGCTGGAAGTGGTGTCCAGCTATCTGTCCAATTCGGTGAGTTTCCTGCGGGTGGGGGCCTTTGCCGTTGCCCACGCGGTGCTGGGGTTCATCATTTTCACCATGTCCGAGAAAATCGGCGGCGGCGCTTCCATCGGAGGGCTTGTGGTCACCATTGTGGGTAACGGGATTGTCATCGTCCTTGAGGGGATGATTGTGGCCATTCAGGTTCTCCGGCTGCAGTATTATGAGTTCTTTTCCAAGTTCTTTACCGAGACCGGGAAAGAGTTTAGCCCGTTCAAGTTTAGATATAACAAGTAAGTTATATATAGGAGTGTAAAATGAAAAAAAAGCTGATGATGATTGCTGTTACCTGTCTGGCGGCGGTATCGGTGTTTGCGCAGGAAGCCGGGGCGGCTGCCGTTTCAGGGAGTCCCCTGAAATACATGGCTGCCGCTGCGGCGGTGGGGATTGCCTGTATCGGCGGCGGAATGGCGGTAGGCAAAATCGGCGCCGCGGCTATGGGCGCCATGAGCGAGAACGCCGAACTTTCCGGCAAGGCCCTGCCCTTTGTGGGACTGGCGGAAGGTATCTGTCTGTGGGGATTCCTGGTTGCGCTTTTGATTATTGTAATGTAAATCCGCATGGAGTATTACATTATCGGTGAACGGGAGCTGACGCTTGCCTTCGGTCTTGCGGGGGTGGAGGGCGCGATCGCGGTGAACCGCGAGGAAGCCCTACAGGCGTTTAATCAGGTGACCGGCATAAGTGGACAGGCGGTGGTTGACCGTCCCAAGGTATTGATTGTCACCGAGGCGGTGGCGGTCATGCTGGGGGAAGAAATCCTGGACTGGCAGCAAAAAAGCGCATATCCGCTGATTGTGGAAATCCCCGGGCTTCAGGGGCATCTGGAGGGCAAGAAAACCCTGACCGATGCCATCCGTGAAGCGGTGGGTATTCATGTGTAAAGCGCGAAAAGAGGCGCGGAGAAAAGTATGGAAGAACTACGCTCAACAGAGATACTCGACAGAGAGATAGAAGAAGACGCGCGCAGACAAGCGGAACGGCTTCTATCTGCCTCGGACGACGAGTGCGCCAAAATTTTGGCGGACGTGGGCCCCCGGATAGAGAAAATCCGGGAGGAAAAAAAGGCGGCTTACGCGGAACAGCTTGGCCGCTTCAACCGCAACGCCGAGGCTGCCCTGCCGCTGGAACAGGTGCGTTTTCTGGTATCTTTCGAGGGCAACGGGGTGACCGCCGCCATCAACGATTACCTGACGGCCCTGCCGGAAAAAAAGCGGCTCTCCATCATCGGCAAGATGCTGGAACAGCACAAGGGGGCTTTCGTGGACAAGAAGATTACCGCGTCCGCTTTTGGCATCCAGGCCGGGACTGCCCAAAAGCTGATTAAAGACTGTCTGGGCATCGACGCCGGAAGCTGCGCGGAAATTTCCTTTGAAAAAACCGGGGAGCCGCCTGTGGCGGGCATCACCATCCGGGAGGGTATCATGGTGGAAACCGAAGACAAGAGCATCCGGCTCCGAGCCACTCTGGACGAAAAAATCTTGGAAATTCTGGATAACAATCGGCTTGAGCTTGCCAGTACGCTGTTCGGAAGGAGGCTTCCCGAATGACACAGGAAACGACAAAAAAGATTACCGGACGAATCACCCGTATTTCCGGGCCCATCGTGTATGCCGAAGGGCTTGAAAGTTGCGGTCTCTACGACGTGGTGTCCGTGGGGAACGCCGAGTTAATCGGCGAAATCATCCGGCAGAAGGAAAAGGTGGCCACCATCCAGGTGTACGAAGACGACACGGGGATGCATGTGGGCGAAAA
>JAITOJ010000008.1 GCA_031290005.1 Treponema sp.
CATGACCGATTTTTCACAGCGATTACACGAGACCATAGCCTACGCGGGATTATTGCAAAAAGACGTGGCACTGAAAGCGGGGATAAAGAAACGTGCGCTGGACATGTACCTCGGTTCCCGAAAATCCATGCCGCCCGCCGACGTGGCTGCCCGGCTTGCGGACGCGCTGGGGGTATCGGTGGAATATTTGGTAACCGGGAAAACAAGCCGGCAATCCTACGACCTGTCGGATTATCTGAAGTTCCGCGGTGTTATCAGCGATTTGCGGGTTTTGCCCGATGAAATACTGCGCCCCATAACAACCATGATAAAAGCCGCCGCGGAACAGGAACGAGAGAAAAATTGAGCACACTGAAATTAACCCCCACGGCATGGGAAGTCATCAATTACCTCATAGCGCATCACGAAGGGAAACGGATGCCCTCTATGCGGATATACGATTATGTCCGGGCGTTCAGTGGAAAATTTGACCTGTCCATGCCCTTTACGTTTTATTTTGCGGAGGAGAACCGGCCGGTTCTGTTTGTGCGTGACCTGCAAAAGCCCCATGAGCGGAGCGGCAGAGAGATATTCATGGCGCAATGCGCGCGGATGAAGAGCCGGATTCTGGAGATAACGGGGATATATGAGGAGTTAAGCGGTGACGGCTCTGTTCAGCGGGTCCACCGGGGGCTGGAGGGGAGGCCGGAACTGCCGGAAGGGTATGAGCGCGCCTGGCGGCGGTATGCTGACTTTTACCAGGACATCATGACGAGCTTGAGCTTTGTGTGCCTGGGTGACTTTGTGCCGCAGGTGAAGCTGTACAACTTGTGGGCGAACAGGCGGGACATAATACAAAAGGTCAGCATACCGGCGTAAGTGCATGGGTGTGGGAGTATGGAAAATACGTTTCGTGAAAATCTGAGAAGCGAGCTGGAGTATCAGGGCGTAACGGTCAAGGAATTGAGCGCGAAGACGGGGATACCGAAGCCGACGCTGGAGTGTTATGTGGGCAAACGCGCAACCACGCCGCCGGCTGACCGGGCGGTGCGGATAGCCGCCGCATTGGGGGTGACGGTAGAGTTTCTGGTTGCCGGGATACCAGCGGGCAGGGGAGAAGCAAGGCCGAAACCGGTGGAACAGGGGAGATTGTTTGAAATGGTCAATGATTTGAAGAAGAAGTCTATGGTGCTGTAGAAAGAAATACAGTCTGTGGAAAAGATACTGGAAAAGCGGAGGGCAAGTTAGCCGGAAATATCGCGAACAAGATGAATAATAAATTCCGCGAAAATCTACGTAGAGAACTGGGTTATCAGGGTATGACCGTGAAGGAATTGAGCGCGAAAACTGGAATACCCAAATTAACCCTGGATTTGTATCTCAGGAAAAAGGGATGTATACCGTCGGTTGGCCGGGCGGTACAAATAGCTGACACTTTGGATGTGACGGTAGAATATTTAGTAACTGGAACAGATTCAAAAGTAAGTGAGATACGAGGGCTTGTCCGCGAAAGATTGCTTACACTGGTCAATGATTTGCGGAAGAAATCCGGTGTTTTTCAGGAACAAATACAATCTATCGCAAGAATGCTGGAGAAGTAGAGGAGTGAGATAAATCAGGCATAAAGAGGTTGAAATAAGGCCGTCTTTGTTCTTTGGGACAAGGGCGGCCTTTTTTATGAAAATACATTTTAACCACTTAATAAGGCTACGCTCCAGCTTTGCCAGCCAAAAGCCGCTTTACCGGCGGCTTTTGGGCTGACATCAATTTTTCACAGGCGTATCATATTCAAGCTCCTGCGGCCTTCGGTTTACCATAGGGATACTCGATGATGTCCAGCCGGGTTGATTCAATGCCAAGCAGCACGCCGTCCCGCCAGAATTCTTTCCACCGTCCGCCGTCGCCCGTCACGGCGGGAAGGTCCGTATTTTCATCCTCCCCGATACCCCATTCCGGATCCCGGTGAAGTTTGCCGTCCCGCCACCATTCAATGTGGGTATCCGCGTCAACGGCAGGCTGACCTTCGCCTTCTTCATCGACACCTCCGTCCAGCTTGCCTTCACGGAACCGGACGGTCATTCCATTATACGGGAAATCCCCATGATACGGCTCTTCCGTCTTCAGGTCTCCAACCGTCTGGCCCGCAAACTCAAGATAAATTGACCGGGAATACTTCTGGTCATGGGTGTGCAAGTATTTTACCCCGCCGATTTCCACTGCCACGCCTTCTTTTTGGTCTTTAATGGTATTCAAGCTCATACATACTCCTTTTCAACTAAATATTCCGACACCGCATTGGATGTGTCGGAAATGTGTTCGCATTCTTCCCTGCGGAAGTCCGCGATTTTACCCGCTTTCCGTATCAGATGCGATAAAAACGTCCTGGTCGTTTTGCTCAAATGTTCAGCCACTTCCGGTTTCCGCAAATCAGTTCCGATGGCGCCGATGTGATGGGGTGTAACCCAAAGCGTGACGTTCATTGCACCCCCTCCGCCTCAGCCGGACAGGCGTCCCCCGCCGGTTCCGGCAAGACCTGCTCAACCGCGGCTTTCTTTTTGCCGCCCATAAGCGTGATGTGCTTAATGACCACTTCCAGCCGTTCCCGCTTCTCCCCGTTCACCTCCCAGCGCTGCTGTTTGAGACGCCCCTCAACCGTTACCGGCGTCCCTTTTTTGAGATAGGGCGCAAGGGCCTCCGCCTGTTTCTGAAAAAGCCGCAGCCTGATAAAGTTTGTCCATTTTTCCAGACCGCCGGTTTTTCCCCGCCAGCTTTCATTTACCGCAACCGGGAAACTGGCAATAAGGACTCCGCTATCTGTAGTCTTTGTTTCACAATCCGCGGTAAGCCGCCCGTACATTGCAACCACATTTAAGTCGTTCATAGTTCTTTCTCCGTTAATACATTGGATTTTGTGCCATCGTGCTTAACAAGCACATGATAAGGGTTTTCGGTTATGCAACCCTCAAGAAAAACAAAGTTTTATCTAGCCACCTCCTGCCTGTGATTCTGAAACAGATGCCGGCGGCGTAATATAATGCGCGGTATGTTTCAGATATATTTCGGTAATCAGATTATGGGCCGGGAACCGGTGTGTTTTGTACACTTCCATTATTTCCGCATCCATGACTTCCTTTTCTCTTTCCGTCATCAGGCTGATTTTCCGGTGTAATAGTATTGTTTCCCTGTCGCCGAATTTGTCACATTTCAACCTGCATTGCGGGCAGAGCGCATGGGCGTATTCATCGAACACGGCGGTACACGCCGGGCAGGTTATCATCTTTTTATAATAATCATTCTTTTGGGCAAGCCGTTCTTGCCCGCTCTTGTATAGCTCGCACAATTCCGGCTTCAATGCTATCGAATAATAATAGTTCCGTTTATTATTCACCTTTTTCGCTGTTTTCATATATTCATATATCCATCTGAGATAGTCCTTCGGCACGTTATTTTGATTCAAAAACTCAGCGGCTGCTTCATAAAAAGCCCTGCCATAAACCAGCAGCCTGTCGATTGCCTGTAATTCAGCTTTCACCGTGTTACCGGACATTTTTGTCTTGTCATTATTGTTTTCAGAAGCGGCAGAATTTGAATATATTGGTAGAGGAATCTTTTGTCCGGACATTTTTGTCCGGTGTGGCTGGACATTTTTGTCCGCTAATCCGCCGATTACCGGACATTTTTGTCCAGTAATTGACACCGCAGTATGAGGAGGCATTGCCGCCCCCTGATGTTCCGACTGGGGACAGAAGGCTTCCGTGCCCCCTAATCCTTCGCTGCCAAACCCTAATTCTTTTTGGCCGCTGCCGTCAAAGGCTTTGTTCGGTTCAAGATATTCAGTGAGCAGGCTGTCAAGTTCCGCATTTGTGGCGTTCACGGAATATTGTTGCCCTGGTTTTTCCGGTTTTGACTGCAATTCATTTACCGCATTCCCGATAAGGCGGAAACAGGTATATGTGCCTTTGCGTTTCACGACCTGTTTTTCCATAATGCTTTTCGCGCAAAACTTATCAAAATACCGTGCAATCTGTTTGACGCTCTTTATTCCCAGCACGGGCAAATCCTCCGCCACTTTGCCGTATTTCACCCATACGTATTCTTTGCCGCCTGCCATGAGGGGAACCATCTTGTCCGTGGCATAGAAATCAATAAACCACCGCAATATATTCGCTCCCATAATATCAAGGCCCGCATCGAGCAGTTTTTGCTGGCTGAATCCGCATATGGTGTATTTCATCGTTCAGCGCGGTTAAATACGGTTAAAAACAGAATTCCAAGCCCGATGTACGCCACGGGCAAAATCATCACGCACGCTATAATATGCGCGGCTATGTTTTCCAGCATTTTACCTCCGTATCATTGAGTATTGGCCTTGCCCTTAAAAAGCCCGCCGTATACTTTCTTATTTTCTTCAGATATTTTTCATCCTCCGGCCATTCATACCGGTTTTTTATTTTTTCAATATCATCCTGGTATTCCCTGCCGGCCAAATCAGACCAGAATTTCAATATGCCTATCTCTCCCAGCAGTACCAGGCGGCATATTCTTATTTCTAATGTGGTTATGCCGTTACCAATATGCTTCTCATCCCGGATTGCCGCTTTTATTGTTTCGTTGACGACCGCTTGCGCGAGATGCCGCTCTGGCGAGTCTTCCAGGAAATCTTTTGCAGAACCGCCTTTCAGGCGGCAGGTACAGTCAGGCGCGGGCATCCATTACTCCTCCAGCAATCCCCTGATGGTTTCCGCCGCATCGCCCGGCAGCTTATTGAGTATGGCCTCATTATTTTCTACCAGCCTTGATTGCAGTATCTGGCAGCAGCCAGTCCAGTTCGCATATTCCGCGAGGACTTTCAGCACATTGACGATGACTGTATCAAATACCGCGCCGGTATCAGCGGTTATAAGACGTTTCGCCTTGTTCCCGTTTGCCGCCGCTTCTTTTCCCGGCTGCGGCTGGACTTCGGGCGGCGTTTCAAACACCGGAAAAACAATTTCCCCGTCATATGGTTCAGGGATTTCTTCTTGCGGGTTTTCCTGTTTTACCGTTTTATACACCTGGTTTATTGTTTTTTCATTCTGTTTGATTGCCTCTATATCTTCAGGGGACGCCCTTCTTTCCACTGTCCGGGCGTGTTCTATGGTGCCTCTTGATATTCCCAATTCTTTTGCCAGCAGTTCCGTCGCCCGGCCCGTGCCGTCCCGCTCATATAACCCCTTCAGGTTAATCTCCGTCGCCGCGGCAAAGATTTCCGCCTGGGTAAGATTCCGCCGTTGCGACTGCCGCTTGAACGCGTACAGTTTCGCGTCGTCGAGCGTCTCAAAGTCTTTTTCATAGACCGCTATGGCTTTCTCTCCCGCTTCTCTTGCCGCTTCAAACCGGGTATATCCGTCCACCACACAGTTTTCACCCCGCCAGAGGACTACCGGCTGGGCTTTGTCATACCCGTTCTCCCGGATGGACTGGGCTACGGCCCGCAATATTTCATCATGGATAGGGAAAAGTTTTGACAGCACAGGATGGACGGCGATTTCTTCCAGATTTTTCATCTTCCCCAAAACCGCCGTTCCGGCGGTCATCCCCGCTATGCCCGATATATTCACCAGTTTGGGAGCGCCCATCAAAACACCTCCGGCTTGATAAATTCATCGCCGTCCGCAAGCAGTAATTCCGCCAGGCTGCACACCGCGTTATAGAGCGCCGGATGAACCGCCACATTCATGCCTTCAACCGGTTTATACGACAAGGGCATTTCCCGGTCTTTTATTTTGTTAATCACCGGTGTCCAGGGAAACCAGGCCTCTTTCGGGGTAAAGTTGGAAAAACGGCTGAGATACGATTTAATGTATTCCCGCTGCGTCCCGCTCTTGGCGTCGTCAAAGTTTTTGTTGTAGCCGTTAATCGTTAAAAACCACGCGCCGAGTTTGTCCATGTCGGTTTGCAGTTTTTTCTCAAAAAATACGGCGGCGTTAAAACTGTCCAAATCCTGTATCACCGGCGTTATGATGGCATCCGATACCTTGAGCGAGTTTATGACGATGTTGTTATACTCCGGCTGGCAGTCTATAATCACAAAATCATAATGGCCTTCGAGTTCCGGCATTAAGCAGGATAATCTGTTTTCGCTGATCGCACGGATATTGGCCAGGCTCCGGGTTGCGGGGATTACGTCTACCCCCCGGTGTTTCGTGTGAAAAATATTCTCAAGAAGGCTTCCGTTCTTTTCATTCGCCATCGCTTCAAACAGATTCTTTTCTTCTATAATTTCTTCAATATTGAGCCCGCCGTTAATCAGTTCGTCTTTGGGCAGATAATAGGTGGTGGCGGAATTGTTATAATCCGTATCAATAAGCAGCACCCGCTTGCCCGCCGCCCCCAGGCAGTTCGCGATTAAGATTGCGTTCCGCGTTTTCCCGACGCCGCCCTTATTGGCGGCAAACGAAATAACAGAATATGATTTATTCATGCTGTTTTCTCCTCCTGGTACCGGTCGCACCGGGTATACGAATACCCGGCAAGATGCGAGCCGGCGTAACGGAGGGTAAACACAATGCTCCCGAAGTCCGGGTGGTCTGTTAAAAAGGGCCGGGTAATAGTGTCCCAGGCCGGATTTTCCCCTGCCGTTTCCAGTGTGCCCTCAGATACGGCCCTGCCGCTGGTTATGCTGTAATGCTTAATTGTCCCCTCATGGTAGGCGCACTCCAAGCGGAGTTCACCGTCCGGTATCTTTTTCGCTTCCAGGCGTTTGCCTATGGTTTGCTGCATAGCGGGTGTCATGCTTGTCCCTCCGCGCCTATACGGTGCCGCAAAAGGAACTTTTCCACGTCGGTACGCAGAAAGCGGACTGTCTTGCCCAGCTTGATACGGGGCAGCTTGGCCGGGGGGATGCGGGTATCCAGGGTGGATATACCTATTTTTAGGATGCCCGCCACGTCTTTCCTGCTTAACACCTCCGGGGCTGTTTCAAGCGTGATTGTCTGGTTCATTCTTATCTCCTTGGACTCACGGGCTGATGCTGGCGCCCCGTGCGGTAAGTCAAGGATAAATGCGGCCGGTTAAAAAAGCTTCACTGATTTGGAGGAATTTTCACTGATTTGAAGGAAATTTTATTTTTTTGTTATAAACATACTCTTCAATCTTCCGTTCGATTTGTTCAATTCTTGCCCGGTTCTTTGCATTTAAGATAAAGTGTTCCGCGTCATCTTCAAGAGTAGTTTTGTCAAAGGCTATCTGAAATGGTTCCCATTGTTTCTTGCCTGACAATTCAATTTTCAGCCGTCTTTGTATCAGTTCGGTCAAGGTTCCCCAGGTGCCGTTCCAGCCATAGGTGGCGCCGTGGTCTGTTATATACGGTTTCCCTTTCGGATTGCATATTTTTGACAGGGCCTCTATCATATCAAAAAGGGCGGGATAGAGCGCGAACATATACAGTTTTTTCCAGTGCAAGTCCTTTTTCTTTATTTTATCAGGCATCCCCGTGTATAAATCGCTTAATACCCTGAATATCTCTGAAACCGATATTTGTATTACGTCTATTTCTTTTTCTATCTTTTTACATTCTTTTAAGATATTCGCCAGCATCGTCTTATTTGTATTTTGCAGGTTTTCCGATTTATGTGAATCCGATACTATTTTACTGACCAGCATATAAAATTCGGTAAATCCGCCGGTTTCATCCATCCTGGCAAAAATGGTATGGGCTATGCCGAACTGTATTTTTTTTAACCGCGCGGCAATTTCTTTCTGAACCGTTTTTTTTGTTTTACCGCTTGCTCCCTCAATACTCTTGGCGGCGGTTTTGAGAAACTCTTTTTCTGTTACGTCAGGCTTGAAAAACCGCCCGGGGGGGGTTCCATTCACTAAATCGGCGATGTTTTTTTCAAAATTGTAGAACCGCTCTATAGGGGGAAACTCAAAATTGTTCGTATCGCCTTCTGGAACAAGAGCGCGGTTGTCGGTAAATAGCTTGAGCGGGGGCAGGCCGAATAATGCGGTGACAATGCGGAACGCTTCGTCCAGATGGCATTGATAAGTCAGCTTTTCATATAAAAACAATACTTCCTGCGCGTCGCCAAAGTCGAGCTCCTCGCCCAGCATTTCGTAGAAAAACGTCTGTGCGTCTACGCTCTGGCCATTTATGCTCGATTTTAATAGCCACATCGCTTAACCTCAATAATAATTATCGGCACAAAAAGCGCTTAGCTATCCTATTTTCCAGCCGCCAATATTCCACACGTATCCGGGTTAAAATCCGTTTTTCTATGCGCTCTTTGACTGCGGGAACGGTATCGGTTTTATTATCCCGAGTTCCGGTTCAATTACTTTTTGAAGCGCCTCGGTCATCCTGTTAAACGTTTCCGTGTCTATATGATTCGCGTAATGGTCGAACATAAGGCTTGTTTTATGGCCTAATATAGCCATCCCGATTGTCCGGTTTGTGATTTGGGCTAAATGTGCGGCGCAGTAATGCCGCCAGCTATGGAACACGATATTCCGTTCCTTGCGTTCAGTCTCCGTTATACCAATCTTGGCTAGCATTGAATAAAAATCTTTATTTATCTGTTTGTGATCATATGGCGCATTCTCCCGGAAGCTCGGAAACAACAGGTTATCCATTCTGATAAACCTGCCATTGTCTTTCATATAAGTTTTTAATGCGGTATACAACTCTGGAATAATCGGAATTGACCGCTTTTCACGATTTTTTGTACACTTCAAACCGCCGTCAGCCTTGCTCCAGCTATGTTCTACATTTATCCTGTCTTCCTGAATATCGCACACCCGCAAGGCCCGGATTTCCCCCATCCGCATCCCGGTTTGGGATGCGATAAGGTTGACCATTCGGGAGCGCGGGTCCCGCCATTCCAGCTTGAATAATTTTTCTACCTGTTCCCGTTCCAGTATTCCGCGCTGTTTCGTATCTCCGCTTGCCCTGATTACTTCCTCAAAATCGAAACCTTTGATTATTTTTTTCCTTTGTGCATACCGGAGGGCAACGAAAGCGGTATTGCGGGTCGAATTGACCGTTGAGGCGGATAGTCCTTTGTCCATTTTAAGTGAAACCAAGAACTGTGTCAGTTTTTCTTCATCAATCTGGCAAAGTGTCATTTTCCCAAAATGTGGGTCATAATACCGTTTGACGATTTTCTTCATTTCCAGCGGATGTTCCCGTTTTGGTTCTTTCCCCTCGGTGATTTTCTCTCTGAAATACTCGGAAGTATCGTAATCCCAAAAATCAGTGAGATACTCACAGAAGACCGTGTTCCGGGCCGATATTCTGTTTTGGAATTTTGATTTTGCCTTTGTCGGTTCCGGCAGCCCGTTTACCAGCCAGTCCATAGCATGGGCTTCGGCCTGCTTCTCATTTGTGGTATTGGTACTCAGCCGCCGGTATTCTTTTCCGGTGAGCTTATCCATAAAGATGGCGTACCAATTTCCGCCTGTTTTGCGCTGTGTTAAATAAAAATGGCGCATCTTGTACTCCTTTTCTTTTGTACATCCCTTTGTACATAGAGGAGAAAACACGCCTTTTGGGGTGGTAGCGTTTTCTTACGCTGATTTATTTTCCTTGTATTACAAGGATTTTTACGTTTGGAGAGACAAGGATTCGAACCTTGGAAGGCTGAGCCAACAGATTTACAGTCTGCCCCCTTTGACCGCTCGGGAATCTCTCCGAAATAACAGCCCCTACTGTTTTAGGAGCCCGCTTCCAGCCAACTCAGGGATTCGAACCCTGGACCTGCGGTTTACAAAACCGCTGCTCTGCCGGCTGAGCTAAATTGGCAAACCTAAAATTAAGGTTTTATCAGTATACTCAAAAAAACAAAAATGTGTCAAGTGGCAATGGCGCGCGGCAAAGCGATTTTGCCTTACCGGTTACTTCCCCGTCTCCTGTTCCGCCAAAGCCGTTTGAGCCAGGGATGCCGCCAAACTTCCGGCGGGCTTCCCCGGGTTTGGGCGCACAGCGGCGCCGCTCTTTTTGCCTTGAACGGCCTTTCCGGTCATCTCCGCAATCTTTTCTTTTGTCCGCAGGGCCTGATTTTTGCTGGTGGCGAACCGGTGGGTTTCGTCCCGGACGCGCTGTAAAAGCCTGAGGGCGTCGCTTCGTTTGGGCACGGTGAGGGGGACGCTGTTCCCCGGCAGGTAGAGTTCTTCGTCCCGCTTGGCCAGACCCACGATGGGGATGTTCAACTTCAGGGCCGCAAGCACCCCGGCCACGGCGTTCACCTGGCCGATACCCCCGTCAACCAGAATCAAGTCCGGGAATTCGGCCTGTTCGTTCAGGAGCCGGGTGTAGCGGCGGCTCACGGCTTCCCGCAGGGAGGCAAAGTCGTCGATGATGCCCTCTGTGGTCTTGAGCCGGAAGTAGCGGTAATTCTTTTTGTCCGGGTTGCCGTTGTAAAAGCTGATGAGGCTGGCCACCGGAAGATCGCCCCCGATATGGGCGATGTCAAAACCTTCGATACGCACCGGCAGGACAGGGAGGTTCAGGAGCCGCCGCAGTTCTTCCATGGCCGGGGCGTCCCCCTGCTCGCGCACCCGGCGGGCGATGTCTTCCTTCGCGTTCTGGGTGGTCATGTTGAGGGCCGCCTCGTGGCGCGAGCCGTCCGCCATGCCGGGGGTGACGCACCGGATGTCCGGCTTGGCATTGCAGATTTCTGTGAACCAGGAGTGGAGCAGGGCCACGTCGTTGCCCTCGGGGATAAAAAGTTTGGGCGGAATCTCCGCCTCGCCGGTGTAGTAGGCCCCCAGGAATTCGGGAATCAGGTCGGCCTCGTCGCTTAAGGATCGGGTACGGTACACGTCCCGGCCCACCAGCTTGCCCCCCCGCACTTTCAGCACCGTGAAGCTCACCAGTTCTCCTTCGGCGGCCCAGGAAACATAGTCCCGGTCGTCCAGGTCAAAGCCCTGCACGGCGTTCCCGGTTTTCAGAAACCCCATGGCGTTAATGCCGTCCCGGAGCCGCGCCGCTTTTTCAAAGTTCAGGGACTTTGCGGCCTCCTTCATGGCGGCCTCCAGTTTTTTTCCGGTTTTTTTCCCTTTATCCTCAAGAAGCGCCGCGATTTCTTCGATAAATTCAGTGTAAGCCTCCTTGTTGATTTTTCCGCAGCAGGGCGCCCGGCAGCTTCCAATGTGATAGTACATACAGGGACTTTCACGTTTGCGGAGCTGCCGGCACCGTCTGAGCGGGTAAGTCCGCGAGAGGGCCTCGATAAAGGCGGCCAGGGCGCCCGCGTTGGGGAACGGCCCGAAGTACCGGGAACCATCCCGCAGAATCCGCCGGGTGCTGAAAATCCGGGGGAACTCTTCACGGGTGATGCGCAGGGACGGGTAGGACTTGTCGTCCTTCAGGTTGATGTTGTACCGGGGTTTGTGCTGCTTTATCAGATTGTTTTCCAGTATCAGGGCGTCGAATTCGTTGTTGGTGGTGATGTATTCGATGGACAGGGCGTTGGCGACCAGGAGCATGGTTTTTACATTGTTCCGCTCCGAGAAATAGGAGGTCAGCCGGCTTTTCAGGTTTTTTGCCTTGCCCACATAGATGATGACCCCTTCGGTGTTCCGCCACAAATAAACCCCGCTGGATGAGGGAGCTTTGAGCGCAGTGTCATGTAATTGTTTTCGAATTTCCGATTTCTCTGTCATAGGCGCCGGCAAAGTAATACCCCGGTTTGCCCTGGTTTGTCTACTGGGGATTTTGGCAGTATCCGGGGTTTTTCCCCGGGAAACCACCACTGTTTTCGGGGGCAAGTCCGGCTGGCAGACCCTCTCCCT
>JAITOJ010000092.1 GCA_031290005.1 Treponema sp.
AGTTTCGGCCCGCTCATGCCCGCCTCAACGGTGATGGTCTGGTCAATTTCATTGAAGCGCACCACCTTGTTAAAGCGCAGCCGCATATCAAGGGAAACACCGCCTTTGACGCACTCCACACCGCGCGTAACCGAGGAGCCGCCGCCGTACACATAGAGCGGAATTTTTTCCGCTGTGCAATACGCGACAATCTGTTCGATCTGCTCTTTGGTGTCAGGATAGATAACCGCATCAGGCACGTTTTCCACAATCTTGTTCCGCAGACGCATGAGGTCGAACATGGTTTTTCCGTAGGCAACAGAAAGACGCGCGTAGTCGTCGATGCGTACAAAATCATTACCCACAATGCTTTTGAATTGCTGAATCTGCGCATCGTTGAGCGTAATGGGCTTGTCGAATTTGACCGCGTCAAGCCCCAGATCTTCACTGTATTCTTTGAATGTGTCATCGCCAAGACCAAATTGATTTTTTATTAATTTGTACAGCGCCTCTTTTGGCGCCTTAATTTGCTCAGGGATTCCCCACTTAAAAATTGAGCGGTAGGAATTCGCCGGAACCGCTCCCTGATACCATGTTGGTTCAAAATCCCTGTACGGGTGTGACATAAGTTACCTCCTGATTATTTCGTTTATCTCCTGATACAACGGAGACAATTTGCTGAACACTTTTACGAAAATCCTTTCGTATAATTCACGGTATACGGCGTGGTCGTTTTTATCGGGCAGAAATTCGTCCTTGACGTGCACCATGTGCTGTAAGCCCTCTTCGTAGGACGAAAAAATTCCTTTGGAGACAAAGGCGCAGAGCGCCTCGCCGATTCCGCAGGCTTCGTGGGTTTGCGTACGGTACACGGGAATGCCGAATTGTGACGCGGTGATTTGGCACACTTCGTCGCTCCGTGCGCCGCCTCCGGCGACAAAAATCTTTTTTGTGGTAAGTTTGCCGCGTTTTTGCAAGGTTTCCAGTCCCTGCATGAGTGCGAAATTCAGCCCTTCGATTATGGCGCGGTACAGATGCATCCGCGTATGGCTGTCGGAAAAGCCAATCACCGCTCCCTTGGCGTGGGGCATGGTGAATACGGGCGTAAAGTAGGGTTGAAAGATGAGTCCGTCGCAGCCCGGCCTGATTTCTTTGAGCCGGTCGTCGAGCAGTTTTTCCGTGCTGACCCCGATTTTTTCCGCCTGGGCGTTTTCTTTTGCGGCGAACTCGCGCTTGAACCACGAGAGAAGCCAGTAGCCCCGGTAGATTTGCGCTTCAGGATTAAAGTAGCCTGGAACCACCGCCGCGTAGGCGGGCATATTGGGGATGGGGTCAAAATAATGGCGGGTGGAAACCTGTACCGTTGCGGTGGTACCGAAACTCAGAGCGGCCTTTTCTTCGGAAAGGCACGAAAGCCCAAGGGTTTCGCAGCCTTTGTCACTTCCGGTTGCAATAAGCGGCAGCCCCGCCTTGATTCCTGTTTCTTCCGCCGCCTGTGGGGTAATCGTTCCCAGTACCGTACCAGGATCAACCAGATCAAAAAGCCGGTCATCTTTAACCACAAAAATTATTCTGCGTAAATCGCTTTGTTTCATCCATGTGCGGCGTTTGTTGTCAAAGGGCAGATGTCCTCTCATGCTTGCGTTTGAATCCAGAAGGTTGCCGGTAAATTTGAAGTTGAGCCAGGTTGAAATCATGGCGAAGGTGCGCGTCTTTTCCCACACCTCTTTTTCGTACACAGCAATCCAGTTACAGTGACTCTTTCTACGCTGAAGATCAACCTTGTCTTCCAGCATCGAAAGCTTGAGAAAGGCTTGAAAGGCTGCGGGCAGAGGCGGCAGGTCGTTCACCGTGCGGTCGTCAACCCAGACGATGGCGTCGCGCACCGGCTCGTTGTTTTTGTCAAGGCAGACACAGGTGTCACGGATGGTGGCGCAGGTAACGGCGATGATGTCGTCCCAGAGCACCCCCGCCTTTTCCTTGAGGGTGCGGCTTGTTTCGGCAAGGCTTTCCCAGTAGAACTGCGCCTTCTGTTCCGCGCCGCCCGGTCTTTTTGAATAATACGGTTCAGCGTAGTCTTTTTGCGCCTTAAAAAGAATCGTCCCCACCGGGTCAATCAAAAGAGAACGCACGCTTTGCGTTCCCATGTCAAAGGCCAGGACCAGCGGGTCTTTCATAGCATCCTCCCTATAGTAATTCTGCGTTATTCTTTCAGCGCATTGCTCGAAGCGATAACATCCACCCCCAAGCCGAGTGCGTCTTTCACTACTGTTTCTCCTATACCGAGCGGTTTTTCCACCCTTATCCCGGCGAGTAAATGCATAAGGTCGTTGATTTTTTCCTTAGGAATATCCTGTGCGGTACGCACCGGAAGCACGGGAACTTCTGCAAAAGAAGTGCGGACTGTGGTTGTTACTGTGCGCCGGGGGTTGGTCATTTCGGTTACGGCAAAGGCTTCCCCCCGCTTGCAGAGATTCCCGGCTACGCTAAAACCATTTGCACGTTGTTCAATGCGGAGACGGCAGCCATTAGGGCAGACGATGCAGATGTTTTCTTTCATAAAGCCTCCGAAGAAGAATCACCTGCGGCGGTCTCGGCTGTTTCTACGGTAATGGTGATGCGGCTGCCAACGCCTAAGCTGACGTTTTTAAGGTCGAGGGTAATACGCTCCATTTCGGGCGGACGAAGGTGCTGATACTTCCGCGAAAAAAGCTCAGACGGCCCGGTGGCCGGCCTACGCACAGCTGTCTCCAGCATAAAACGGATCCGCACGGACGAGCGTTCTTCACGAACCCGAAAAAACACCGTGATAGTATCTTCAAGGGAATCAAGATTAACAAGCTGCGGCGTTACGGCAAGAATATCTTTGCCTGGACAGATTTCAGCGTAACGGGGCGATGCGGGAACTGCCTGGTGTGCCGCAAAAGCCGCTGCCATCCGGCCAGCGGTCTCCCCACTTTCCGACACATAATCTACCAAGTCGTTTACCTGTAGTGCGTTACCGCAGCTAAACACACCTGGAATTTTTGTCATGTTGTGCTGGTCGCAGATGGGGCCTTTTGTGGCCGTGCTTAAGGGCACACCGATACTTTCGGCAAGTTCATTTTCGGGGATGAGTCCCACCGACAGAATAAGCCCGTCACATTCAATACGTTCTGCGGTGCCGGGGATAGGCTCCATTGCCACCTGCATGATTTCTACCGCCTCAATCCGGTTCCTTCCGAACACACGGGTGACCGTTTTACTGAGGTGCAGGGGAATATCAAAGTCGTCAAGACACTGGGCGATGTTCCGGGACAAACCCGACGGTGTGGATTTTGCCTCGTATACGCCGAGAACCTGGGCGCCTTCGAGGTACAGCCGCCGCGCCATGATAAGGCCGATGTCGCCGGAGCCTAGAATAACGCAGCGGTGGCAGGGGAGCTGCCCCAGAATATTCGTGTAGTACTGCGCTGAACCTGCCGTGAGAACACCCGCCGGGCGTGTGCCGTGAATGGCCACCTGTCGCGCTGTACGTTCACGGCATCCGGTGGAAAGTATCAGTGTTTTGGTAGAAATCGTTTCCATGCCCTTGGCGGACGTGATGGTAACGGCAAACCCCTGGGGAGTTTCGCCACTAGTAGCGCCCCTGGCATCAGATTTTCCGACAAGGACGCGGGTTACAAAACTCAAGGTACGCACTTCAACACGGGTTTGCGGAAGCTCGCGGATAAAACGGTATGCGTATTCGGGGCCGCTCAGTTTGTCCTCAAAGCGCAAAAGACCGAATCCGTCATGGATGCACTGTTTGAGAATGCCGCCCAGACGGGCTTCCCGTTCAATGAGCAGTACCTGCGCCCCTGCTTTGTCTGCGGCAATGGCGGCGGCCAACCCGGCAGGTCCGCCCCCAATGACCGTTACATCGTAGGTCATGCTTCAGCTCCTCTGTTGCCCGGTAGGTTCACTTTGTCTGTGGTTCTATAAGAAGATTTTGTCTGTCCGCAGAGGACGCTGCCCCGTCCGTTTTTTGTTACCGCTTCAAGGGGGATGTTTTTTTCCGTGGCGATGAGGTTAAGTATCAGGGGGCCGCAGAAGCCGCCCTGACAGCGGCCCATGCCGGGACGAACCCGGCGTTTTACGCCGTCCACCGTATCGCAGGGAATGGGACGCCGTAGGGCGTCGAGGATCTCGCCCTTGCTGACTTCTTCACAGCGGCAGAGAATGATGCCGTAATCGGGATTCCGCTGTATCAGTTCATGCCGCGCGTTTTCATCCATGGCGGCAACATGGGGGATAGGATCCCGTACAGGATTAAATGCCTCGTTCATTGCCGGAGGTGCGTCAAAAAAACACCCAAGGATTTCGGCGGCAAAGCGCGCAGCATCTACCGCAATGGCGGGGGCGGCGGTAAGTCCTGGCGACTGAATACCAGCGGCGTGGACGATATTCACCGTGTTGTGTCCTTTGGAAACCACAAAGTCTTCTTCGTAGGTTGGCGCACGGACCCCCGTAAAATAGGTGATAATCTGCCCCTGATTCAACGCGGGAGCTGTGGCCCTGAATTTTGCAAAGGTTGCGTCCACCGATTCTTTTGCGGTGGCGTAGTTTTCCCGCTCATAAGTTTCCACCGCGTCAGGGCCAACCAAAAGATTGCCATGGGCGGTGGTGATAAGTCCGCCGCCTTTTGAATGGGTGCTCTTTGCAATATCACCCAGCTTGCTCGCGCTGGTACGCACCAAATGGGGAGAGATTTTTTTGTCAAGGATGGAATTAGTGCCACGCCGGGGATGTATCGAAAAGAATTGGTCTCCCGCCATGGCGGCAACATCGTCGCTAAAGACACCTGCGGCGTTCACAACCACTTTTGGATACACCGTTCCCCGGTTGGTTTTTACCGAAACAACGCGCCTGTCTTTTTTCTCCATACCCAGCACCGCAGTGTCAAGGCTCACCTGGGCCCCGTTTTGTACGGCATTTTCCGCGAATGCAATCGTCATGGTGAACGGGCACACAGCGCCTGTTGTGGGAAAGTGGAGCGCGGCAACAACATCGCGGTTTACACCGGGCTCCCGCTGCCGCAGCTCTTTTTTAAGCACGACGCGCGCGCCGGGAACCTCAAGACGCTTCCAATGAAAATAGGTCAGGTAGAGGAACGGTATCAAAAGAGGATTGGTAAAACACAGATACTGACCGCTTTGGGTAAACGGAACCCCCAGTTCGCGGGCAAGGCAGGCGTACATTCTGTTGCCCCGTTTGTTGTAGTAGTGTTTCTGTGTGCCGGGTTTCAGGTCAAGTCCGGAATGTACCATACCGTCGTTTCTGCCTGACGCCTGCATTCCCACATCGTGTTCTTTTTCGACAAGCAGCACCTTGAGTTTATAACGGGTTAATTCCCGGGCAATAGCAGCACCGGTAATCCCTGCGCCAATAACAAGCACATCAGGCACAAGGCCCTCAAGCGCGGAATCCATGACCGGTGGCAGCTTCGCAGGTGGTATTGTTCCTCCGGTCAATGCAATTTTGTTTACCAAACCGCGATACCGCCCCTTGAATCCCCGGATTGTTACCGCGATTCTTCCCGCCTTGACAATATCCTGCCAGTTGCCCAGCCTACCTTTAAGAACAAGGCAGCCATCTTCTTCAACTGGCACGACATCTTGCTTAAAGTGTTTAGTCAATGTATGGCTTAATCTTGCTATATATGACATAAAATTAGTATACCATGGTTTGCATAAAAGCGCAAGAGCTATGTTGAATAAATCGTTTTTTTTCATATAGGCTATCATTTCAGCATCAACGAAAAAAGTTCTGGTAAAGCGTATTTTAGCGTTCAGGACCCGTGTAGTTCCGGTTAACAAACTGGGCGCCTGCACTATAAGAAAAAACCACGAAACAGGCGGGAAAACAGGTGGCAATTTGTGTCTCCGAATGTTCCATTTTTGCCCGATTTTATTTTTCGCACAGAGCGTTTCCCTTCATTGCAAGGTGGGGCGTGTCAAATAATTCTTTTCATTTTTTGCTTGACAAGCCCCATGGCCTCCGACTATAATGGAAACATCTTAAGTAAAGGAGGATACTATGAAAAAATTAGTATCAGCATTGGTAGTTTTTGCCCTGTGTATGGGGGGGGGGGGGGGGGGGTGTTGGCGAAAACCCAACCTGATGGACTTACTTTTTCGGGAAGTTTGCAAACTGGCTTTGAAGTACATGCCGGTGAAACAGACGTCAGGGTGTTCGGCATTGACGATCCTATCTTTCTAATGCGCGACGACGATTCCGATAAAGCGTACCGCCTGCGTTTCGGCGCTGCGTACGAACAGAAAAGATTCGGAATGAAATTGCGCTTTGATATGGAAACCGAGTACTATCCGGTAAATGTGGATCAGGCAGGAGAGAAAGTAGGGGAGTCGCTTGCTGATGAGTATAAACCTAAAGAACTGAAGAATAACATCTCCCTTGAGGATGTTATTCCAAAGCTCGGTTATGGGTATGTCTGGGGGAATTTCGGCTCCTTTCTTACCGTATCAGGCGGCAAAATCGTGGAGAACGCCTGGGAAACAGAGGGCGACTGGGCGGACGGCTATGACGGCGCTGGCTTGGTGCGCTTTGAGTTTAAGCCTATCGAAGGGTTAAATTTCGGCTTTTCTTTGGGAAACAACACCCGCGTTTTTAACGCGGTTCCGCTGCAAAGCGTCTTCCAGAACCTGATTATCGGCGCGAAATATGCCAACGAAGGCGCAGGGTTTAGCGCGGTGCTTGCCGCCAAGTTTGACTACGGCGAAACCTATGACAAGGTGGATGTTGACGCACTGACTGCCGGTACTTCTGATCCTCTTTACTCTGTGGTCGGTAAACAAACCCCTATCGAGGCTTCGAAAGGCATAGACCTTGCTTTCGGCGTAAAGTATACCGGTGTGCCTAAACTTACCCTTAACCTTGACGGACAAATAACAAAAATCGGCAGCAAAGAAGAACCAGTCGTCATTGACGGAAAAACCGAAGAACTATGGTCCGGTTACGCTGATATTCGCCTGAATGCAGGTTACCAGATAATCGACTCCCTTTCGGTCAATTTGCTGGTAAAAATGCTCGCAGCCGATGCTGTTAAGGATAAGGATAAGGGTAAGGATAATGAAAAAAGAGTAGTTGTCGTTCCGTTTTATATCGCCCCTGGTGTTATGTACAACGTTATGCCCGGTCTGTATGTAGGTCTTGAAGCGCGGTTCTATATGGACAAAGTGGAAGACCTGGATAAGGTGCGCGCAAATGACGGTATATCCCTTGACCACCAAATTGGCTACAACGACGAAAACTTTTCCTTTGCCATAGTGCCGAAGGCTGTTCTTGCATTAAGCGCCCAGGCCGCCTTCATCTTCTATGATGAAATCGCCGTTGAAGATGGCGATCTGCGCAATATCTTCGGCTGTAACTTCAGATGGTCGTTCTAATCGCTGCTTGAAGAATGAGTACAAGCCGTCACTGCGTCAAGTGGTGATGGCTTGGATCCTGGTGAATAAAGAGGACCCTCATGACAACTATTACTGAGCGGGCTAGTTACGGTTCCTACTTTTTGGGCCAAAACATCTTTTACTGGCTGGTTACTATGTATATGGTGCCGTTTTTTACGGACTCAGGTGTTCCTCCCCTCACCGTGGCCGTCCTTGCCCTGGTGGTCAAAGTGTGGGACGGGATTAACGACCCCATCTTCGGCGGGATTGTGGACAAGGTGCGGCTCAAAAAGGGCAAGTTCCTGTTCTGGCTGCGCCTGTCCCTGATTTTTATTCCCCTCTCCACCGTGCTGATCTTCGCCCTGCCCTCAGACCTCAGCCTGGGTATGAAAATCCTCTGGTCTGCCCTGGCGTATATTTTCTGGAGTACGGCGTACACTATCTGCGACGCCCCGGTTTTCGGCCTGGTCACCACCATGACCGACCAGCTTCAGGAACGCACCACCCTGATAACCATAGGCCGGATTTTCGCCGGAGGCGGCTTTGCGGTGGCAGGGGTGATTGTGCCCCTGATTCGCCAGAATGTCGGCGGATGGCTGCCAATGGCGGCCCTGCTCTCTGCAGTGTCTCTCATTTTTATGACTCCCCTGTGTTTTACCGCCCGGGAACGCATCGCCCCCCGCAAAGAAGAGCGGGAAGGTGGAAGTGCCGCAACGGTGAGCTTTGGGGATATGTTCCGGTACCTGAAAAGCAACAAGTATCTGTTTATCTACTTCGGGGCATTTATTCTTGCCCGGATTTTTGACATTGGAGGTATGCTCGGTATGTATTTTGCCCGGTACAACCTGGGAGATGAAAGCCTTCTGGGGGTGCTGGGTACTATTACCATTGCTCCCTCCCTAATCGGCATGTTGGCAGTGCCGGTGTTGTGCAAAAGAATTGACAAATTCACCCTGTTCTGGTGGTGCACCGTATTGACGGTGATCTTTGGGGCAGCGTCCTATTGTGCGGGCTATAGTTCGTTCCCGGTGTTTGTGGCCTTTGCGTGTCTCCGCTCGATTCCCGCCGGGTTTATAGGGGTACTGATGTTCATGTTCACCCCGGATTGCGTGGAATACGGGGCCTACAAGACCGGGGTCAACGCGTCGGGTATCGCCTTCTCCCTCCAGACTTTCTCATCCAAGCTGCTGGGGGCTTTCAACACCGCCATCGCCGCAGTGCTCCTGTCCCTTATCGGGTTTGTCCAGGGCGAGGGCGCGGCGCAGCCCGCAGGCTTTGAGGATAGACTATTTGTCGCCTATATACTGGTGCCTGCCCTGGGGTTCCTGCTGGCTCTGCCCCTGTTGAGCCGCTACAAACTGCGGGAGAAGGATGTGCAGGTGATGGCCCGGTACAACAGCGGCGCAATCAGCCGGGAGGAAGCGGATTCGCTTTTAGGAGGACGATATTCATGAATGTAAAGGAACTACTGGCAAAACTGACTTTGGAAGAAAAAGCCTCCCTCTGTGGCGGGCAGGATTTCTGGCGCCTCAAGGGGATTGAACGCCTGCCTTCCATCATGGTGACTGACGGCCCTCATGGTCTGCGCAAACAGGCCGGGGAGAGCGACCATCTGGGAAGCAACGCCAGCGTCCCGGCCACCTGCTTTCCCTCAGCGGCTGCCACGGCCAGCAGCTTTGACCGCGCCCTGCTGCGGGAAATCGGAGAGGCAATGGGCGAAGAAGCCTTGCAGGAGCAGGTCTCGGTGATTCTGGGACCGGGGGTGAACATCAAACGCAGCCCTTTGTGTGGCCGCAACTTCGAGTACTTCAGCGAAGACCCCCTGGTGGCGGGCGAACTGGGGGCTTCTCTCATCGAAGGCATTCAGAGCAAGGGTGTAGGAACCAGCCTGAAACACTTTGCCGCCAACAGTCAGGAACGCGCCCGGCTGAGCAACGACTCTGTGGTTGACGAGCGGGCT
>JAITOJ010000107.1 GCA_031290005.1 Treponema sp.
AGTTTGTGGGTTGCCGCTACGGGCATGAACGGCCAGCAGGCCAATATTGACGTGATTTCCAACAATCTTTCCAACGTGAACACCAGCGGCTTTAAACAGCAGCGGGTGGAGTTTGAGGACTTGGTTTATCAGCACACCAAGCTGGCGGGCACTCCCGCGACTGAGGACACGGTGGTTCCTGTGGGGGTGCAGATGGGCAGCGGCGTGCGCGTCGGGGCCACCCAGCGGATTTTTACCCAGGGGTCGTTGCAGCAGACCGGGGTGGACACTGACCTGGCCATCAGCGGCGAGGGATTTTTCCGGGTGGAGCAGTACGACGGTTCTTTCGCCTATACGCGGGACGGTTCTTTCAAAGTCGACCTGAACGGCCAGCTCGTGACTAACAACGGCTACCGGGTGCTGCCGGAAATCATTCTGCCCGAGGGCTACCAGATTGAGACCCTCAATATGAGCCGGGACGGACGGGTGTCCGTGAAAGTCCTGGGGAACGACGAGGCCATGGACGTGGGGCAGCTCGAATTGTACCGTTTTCCCAACGCCGCGGGACTGGAAGCCCGGGGGGACAATCTGTACCGTATGGGCGAGGCTTCGGGTGAGGCGATTCCGGGGCAGCCCGGCTTTGAGGGGCTGGGGGTCACGCTCCACAAATTCCTGGAGATGTCCAACGTGTCGGTGGTGAACGAGATGGTGCAGATGATTGTGGCTCAGCGGGCCTATGAGTTCAGTTCCAAGGCCATTCAGACCAGCGATAACATGCTGTCCACCGCAGTCAATCTTAAAAGATGAATAGAGTAATAGAGTTTAGAGAATAGAGGTGTGTTATGGCGATTGAAGGTATCGGGGGGGGCGTAGGGGCTCTTACGGGGAGTTATCAGGCGGCGCAGTCGGCCAGGGTTCAGCAGGAGGCCGGGGTGTTTCAAGGGCTGCTGGACGCGGCGCGCGCGGAAGGCGTCGGTACGGCATCGCGGTCCGGCAGGCTGCCCGGGGATTACACCAGCGGGTTTGCCGGGGCCTTCACGGGCCAGGCGGACAAACACGCAGTTCCCGGAGGCGCTGCGCAGGGGTCAATCAGGGGACAGACCATCGATAAAACCAGCGCGCTCTATGAAAAATCCCTGGAGCTGGAGTCTTTCTTTGTTAAAACCATGCTTTCCGCCATGCGGAACAGCGTTGTCAAGACCAACCTGGGGGGCGAGGAAAACAGTTTTGCCCGGGATATGTACGAGGGTATGTTTTATGACGAACTTGCGGTTTCTCTTACCAAAAACGCCGGATTCGGACTGGCGGACCAGATTTATCTGGAACTGGATCAATTTGCGTAAATTTAGTCCATCAATTCTTCCAAAAACCGGTTCAGAAAGAGCAGCCCTTCCGCGGTAAGAGCGTAGCGCGTTTCCGCCGCTGCTTCGTTATGTTGTGCCGCAAGCCCCTGTTTTTCCCACGCGGCGAAGGCGCCGCTTTCCGCGCCGATACGTTTTTCCAACGGGACGCCAAAGCGTTCAAAAAAACGTTTTGACGATACTCCGTGCCGGGTTCGGAATCCCATCATCAGGTATTCAAACTGGGCGGTTTCCCTGCTGATTTCTTCAATTTCGCGATTGGTCTGCTGTTCCAGATACCCGGAGACATCCGTGGTATTGGTGTAGCGGAAGGCGGAACCGTCCCGGCGGTAGAGCGTCCCGGCGGCGCCGCTTCCCGCGCCAATGTAGGACTCTGACTGCCAGTAGGTCAGGTTGTGCCGGCATTCCGCTCCGGGTTTGGCGAAGTTGGACACCTCGTATTGCCGCCACCCTTCCTGTTCCAGATAGTCCCGGCCGGCGAGCCACAGGGTTTCCGCCAGCTCCTCGGGATTCGGGACAAGCCCTGCTTTGACCTTGCGGTACAGACTCGTGCCTTCCGTGACCGTGATGGCATAGAGAGAAATGTGTTCCGGCCCGTATCCGGCCAGGGTTTTGAGACCTTTGAGAAAGCTGGCCGGGGTTTCTCCGGGCACTCCCGCAATCAGGTCGCAGGAAAGTCTGCCGGGCCAGTTTTCACGGACACAGTCAAGGGCTTCCAGGCAGCGCTCCGCGTTTGAGCGCCGATGGACTGAGCACAGCGCATTCTTCGAAAGGGACTGAATCCCCAGGGAAAGCCGCCTGATTTCCGCCTGGCGGAGGCCGTCCAGATACGGGGGGGCGATGTCGTCCGGGTTTGCCTCAAGGGTAATTTCGCAGTCCGGCTCAAAAGGGACAATTCCGGCAATCCCGGAAACCAGGCGGGAAATCTGGGCCGCGGAAAACAGGCTGGGGGTTCCTCCGCCGATATACAGCGTCTTGAGGGGGGCCAGGCATCCTTTTTCTCTGTGGCAGGCGATTTCCGCCAGCGCCGCGTCAAGGTAGCGGGCAGGGATTTCTGCGGTGTCCAGGGGCAGGGAAAAAAAATCGCAGTAATCGCATTTTGATTTGCAAAAGGGAATATGAACATACAGGCTGGAGGCCGGAATATACAGGGCCGGGCCGGTTTTTTCTTCCCGCGAAGGCTTACAGTTTGGCGAAGCGCTCAATGGGCAAATACCGGAGCCAGGCTTTGCCGGCAATCCGCTCTCCTGTTACCGGCCCCCACAGGCGGGAGTCCACCGAGGATGAGCGGTTGTCGCAGAGGAAAAAGTATTCGTTCTCTCCCAGGGTCAGTTCGGCGAACTCTCCGGCAACGCCGATGGAACTGTTCCAGTCAACAAGAACCGGTTTGACAATGGTATTGTATTTTGTTTCCGCAAGCTCAAACTCGGTGGAAAACCGGGACGCCCCCAGAGGTTTGACATACAATATGTGGTCTCTCATATAAATCGTGTCTCCGGGCATTCCGGCGAGCCGGGAAAGCGCGGGGGAGCGGGAGACCAGATGCTGATAGTTCAGGACAGAAATATGCTGGAATGTAAAAAAGGAAACCACCCGCTCCAGAATCTGTAGGGGAAGTCCGGTTTTTACCGGTACGTCCGGGGAGATAAGTACCACGTCTCCCCGGTCAACCGAAGCAAATACCGGAAACTCCGCATGCGCGGCGGCAAGCGGGGTAACAAACACAAAGCTATGAGGCGCAAAATCCGGCTCCATTGACACGGATTGTACGGTCACCGGAAAAGTGATAAAACGCAGAAAAAACGACACAAACAGGAATACTGACAGTACATAGAGAATGCTGTTTCTGATTTTGAGCTGTATTTCTTTATGCAACTGGTAAAAATAATCAAACTGTTTTTCTGCCATGATTTTATAGTAACATATTCCCTAGGAACATATCAAGGGCTTGAATATAAAAATCAGTTCTCTTCCGCTTGACGCTTTTCGTTTGTTTCCGGTATACTGAATACAGTCTATGAAAATCCAGTCAGATGCCGGCTTGGCGCAGGTGTGCGAATTACTTGAAGCGGGTTGCCCGGGCCGGGCAAAACCGCTGGTTGAAGATGCCCTGGCCCAGGATTTGGAAAACGAACAAATCCAGTTTGCTCTGCGCTGTGTCAATTTTTGGATAGACAAGATTCCGGTTTCCCCGGAAATTGACGGGGATGGGAAGTTTGAAGCCGCCGAAGAGTTGACGCGCCAATGGAAACAATTTATTTCATTTGCGGGCAAGGTGGCGGACGAAAGTGAATGGATTATGCGGGCAGTGTGCCGAGGGGTGTTTTCCACTGCTTTGGAATGTTACGAGCTTGCCTTGCATACCCAGCATTCGTCCCAGCAAAGCGACATCTGCCGGAGATTGGGGCTGTGTTACAAAAAATTGGGCCAGTATGAAACGGCATTGGCCCATCTGTCGGAGGCCAATACCCTGACGCCTGACCAGCCGGAAATTCTGGCGGAGATGGCGGACTGTTACGCCCTGTGCGGGAACGATCGGACGGCAAAGGTGCTGTTTCGGGAGGCCTTTTTTACCGGGGATCCCAAAATCGACATCGGTTTTCTGGATTCGGAGATGATCCGGCGTCTGATTGAACTGGTGGAAAGCCGGGGATATACCGGACAGGCCCTGCTGGAATGGATTCCCGTGTACGGAGTGCTCTACGGGGTGTTCACGGTCAAGCGGGAATTGCGGGCTCACGAGGCGGGAAAGCTCAAACAGGCGATTTTTTCCCTGGAAAACGAGTTGAAAGAATCCGGAGCAGACCGGCAGGTGATGGTTCCCCGGCTGATAAATCACTATTTCTGGTTTATCGACCACCTGATTGCCCGGCAGGAAGAACGGTCAAAAATTGAGGAAACTCTGCTCAGAATCAAAGTGTTGGACGGCGAAGTCCACAAAAAATATACCGGCATCAAACCGGATTAAGACGCGATATAGGAGTTATACATGTCGGAAGAACTGGTAAAAGAAGAAGTGGAAAAATCAGAACTGGCGAAATCGGTTCAAAGTATGCTGAACGAGGAAAAATGGACCCGGGCGGCGATCACTAACTATTCCAAGTCCAATTTTATTGAATTGGCGGCGGTGGTGGAAAAGGCGAAGAACGAAAGCTGCGCGGACGAAGTCAAGCAGATTTGTGACGAGCATTTGCAGCATACCAAAAACAGCATCATCGCCCTGTATATTTCCGGGATTCTGGCCCTGAAAAAACGTGCCCTGGACAATTCCTCCCTGGATACCCTGGTGGGCATTTTTCAGGACAACCATAAAAACAATATCGTCATATATCTGTGCGATACCATCCTGGCGGAGGACGACAGCAACAAGTTCGCCTACCGCACCCTGGCCGGCTGCTACCGGGAGGAGGGGAACGACAAACTCTGGGATGTGTACGAGCAGATTGTGCGCCTTGACCACGACGAGGCGGAAACCGCCAAGCTTCTGGCGGAGCGGTATGAAAAGCAGGGCGACCTGGAAACCGCCATCGATTACTATAAAAAGGCGATTCTGCGGTACGTGAATCAGAAAGCCCTGAATCAGACCAAAGAGGTGTGGACAAAGCTGGTGGCTCTTATCCCGGAGGAAATTGACTTTTTCTACCTGGTACAGCGGAAAATCGCCAAGACCATCAGCGGTGACAAAAGCGCCCTCCTGATGCAGGAACTCTACGGCTACTACAAAATCCAGCGGAAGTGGGACACGGCGATTGACATCCTGAAACTGATTTTGTCTATCGACGAAAAGGACAGCAATGCCCGGAAGGAACTGATTGAGTGTTTCCGGGGCAAGTACGCCGGGCACAGCCAGCTTGAGGAATGTATCAGGATTTCAAACCTGAGCCAGGGCTGGCGGGATGTGGCCGAAGCGATTGCGGACTTTGAAAAACACATTGCCTTTGATACCAAAAATTTCGTGTTTCACCGATCCTGGGGAGTGGGGATTATCCGGCAGGTGCGCGAAGACCAGCTTACCATCAACTTCGGCAAGACCCACGGTATACGGGAAATGTCCCTCAAGATGGCGGTGAGCGCCTTGCAGCCCCTGAGCCGGGACCACTTGTGGGTGCTCAAGGCCACCAAGAGCCGGGAAGAGCTGGCAAAGCTCATCAAGGATGACAAAACCTGGGCGCTCAAGACTATCATCAAGAGTTTTGGAAACAACTGTGACTTCAAACATATCAAGGCGGAGCTGGTTCCTTCCATATTAACCCCCGGCGAATGGACAAGCTGGAGCACTGCGGCGCGGAAGATTCTGGAAGAAGACGCCACCTTCGGAGTGAACAGCAACGATATTTCCATGTACACCGTGCGGGAACACGAGGTGTCTCCGGAGGAAAAGCTTTCCAACGAGTTTAAGGCGCAAAAACAGTTCTTCGCCCGCATCGATATTCTTATGCGCTTTGCCCAGGAAGCGGACACTGATTCCGAATTGTTCCAGGAAATGTTCGGTTACTTTGTGAACCACCTCAAGTCCTTCAGCGCCGTGTCCGAGCAAACTATCGCTTCCTATCTGGTTATCCGGCGGCTGATTGCGGAAAATCCCAGCCTTGACCCCGGCATCCAGTATACCTTTGCCCAATTGTACGCGGAAATCGAAGACCCCCGTGCGCTTTATCTGGAACTGAAGGACACAAAAAATACCTCCCTGCGGAAGGACTTTCTGACCTGTATCAAAATGCTGCCAAACTGGGTGGACGAGTACATCAAGCTGTTCCCCACAGCCCTGTCAGGAGACATGATTATCACCCTGCTCAACAGCGACCAGGCGGCCAAGGTGCGGGATTTAGCCGCGGCCTGTTTTGACAATCCCCGGGAGTACGGGGAAGCGGCGGTGTATTTCTTCCGGGAATACCAGAACGAGAGCTGGTTCGTGGAGGCGGGCATTTCCTACGAAAAGCAGATTATCACCCTGATTCACATTATGAACCAGTGTTACCGGGAAATTGATATGCACGTCAATACCACGGAGAACCGCAAAATTATCCGGCAGGTGGAAAACCTCCTGTTTAAGGACGACACCCTGCTCAAGTATATTCTGGAGCACGATACCGACACTATCACCCGGTTCTATACCATTGTGGACGATGTGCGGAATCTTGACCCCATGATAAAGATGAAAATGCGGAACCGGATTCTGGAAAAACACCCGGATTTCAAGTTTTTCGGGGCGGAAGAAAAAACCGTGACCCCCCAGGGGCTGATTGTGACTGCCAAAATGTACGATGCCAAGCAGCAGCAGCTTGAACACATCGCCGCCGTGGAAATCCCCGCCAACTCCAAAGAAGTGGGGGAGGCTCTTGCCATGGGCGACCTGCGGGAAAACGCGGAATACAAGGCCGCCAAAGAACGGCAGGGGCAGTTGAATAACCAGGCCACCCGGCTACAGGAAGAAATCAACCGGGCGCAGATTTTTGACCCCACCACCATTACCACGGCGCGGGTGTCCTTCGGTACCACGGTGACATTAAAAAACGAGATTGCCGGAAAGGACGAAACCTACACCATTTTGGGGCCCTGGGAATCCGACCCGGACAATGGAATTATTTCCTATATGTCGCCTTTCGGAAACGCCCTGCTGAACAGCAAGGAAGGAGAGGCCCTGGAATTTTCGATTAACGAGCGAGACTGCAAGTATAGGGTGAAGAAAATAGTGGCGGTGAAACTCTAAGCATTACGCATTAAAAGGAAGGTGTGCATGGCGCAAAATGTTCCAAAGTGGGTGCAAAACCTGCGGTTCCCAGGCGGTAAAGTTGTTGCCGCCGTTGTGGTGATTCTGCTTGTCATTATCGCGGCAAGCAGTTTTTATGCGGTTGACCAGACCGAACAGGCGGTGATTACCCGGTTCGGGCGGTATCATATCACCGTGGGGGCGGGACTGCACTTCAAGCTGCCCTGGATTGACAAGTGCTACATCGTGCCGGTGCAGGTGGTGCAGACCGAACAGTTCGGGTTTCAGACCCTGCAATCCGGGGTGGTCAACCGGTACCAGAACAATATCACCAGCGAGTCCACCATGCTCACCGGGGATTTGAACATCGTGGATGTGGAATGGACGATTCAGTACCGCATCGTTGACCCGGTGGCGTGGCTCTTTAATGTGCAGGACAAGCGCAAGACTATCCGGGATATTTCCCAGTCCGTGGTGAACATGCTGGTGGGCGACCGGGCGATTCTGGACATCATGGGTCAGGAGCGCAGTTCCATCGAGGCCCTGGCGCTGGAACAGATGAACGAAAATTTCCGGCAGTTCGGCCTTGGCATAGACGTGCGGACCGTGCGGCTGCAAAACATCGTGCCCCCCGTGGGCGTGCAGGCGGCCTTTGAGGACGTGAACAAGTCAACCCAGGATTTGGAGCGTCTGACCAACGAGGGCCGGGAACAATACAATTCCCGGATTCCCAAGGCTGAGGGCGAGCGCGCGCAAATCATTCAACAGGCTGATGGCTATGCGGTTGACCGGGTAAATCGGGCGCGGGGCGACGTGGCGCGGTTTAACTCAGTGTACGAGGAATATCGCCGCGCTCCGGCGATTACCCGGGAGCGGCTCTACCTGGAAGCTATGGAAGCTCTCTTTAGCGCAAAGAAAGACCAGACCCTGATTGACGGCGAACTGAACAACCTGTTCCCCATTAAAAATCTGACCGGAGGCAACTGATGAAAAAACTCTGGATTAATGTGATTATTATCGCGGCCCTGATTATCGTATTTTTTATGCTGGGGCCTTTGTACATCGTGAACGAGGGAACCCAGGCGGTGGTGACCCGGTTCGGGGAAATCGTCAATGTGCGCACCCAGGCGGGGCTGTACCTGAAGGCCCCCCTCATTGACCAGGTGACCACCTATCCCAAACTGATTTTGTCCATGGACGGGGATTCCCAGCGGATTCCCACCAAGGAAAACCAGTTCATTATCGTGGACACCACCAGTCGGTGGCGGATTGCCGATCCCCGGCAGTTTTACCAGTCCCTCAAGAGCATTGAGACCGCGGATAACCGCCTGAGCGACATCATCGACTCCTCGGTGCGCATGGTGATTACCCGGAACCCGTTAAGCGAGGTGGTGCGGAGTTCCAACCTGATTAAGCAGGAGGGAAAATCCGGCGCGGACGAGGCGGACACCCTGGAGCAAGACCTGAATCTTGCCGCGGACGCTCTTACTGCCGCGGCCTCAGAGGAAATTATCAAGGGCCGCCGGCAGCTCAGCCTCGAGATTGCCGTGGAAGCCCGGCAGATGGTGCCTGAATACGGGATTGAGCTGATTGACGTGGTGCCCCGGCAAATCAAGTACGCCGACGAATTGACGGAAAGCGTGTATAACCGGATGATTAAGGAACGCAACCAGGTGGCCCAGCGGAACCGCTCACGGGGCGAGGGTAACAAGGCAGACTGGATGGGGCGGCTGGATGGCGACCTGCTCAAAATCCAGTCCGACGCCTACCGGCAGAGCGAGGAAATCAAGGGGCTGGCCGACGCGGAGGCTTCGGCGATTTATGCCGGAGCCTACCAGAAAGACCCGGAGTTCTACGCTTTCTGGAAGAGCCTGGAGTCCTATAAGACGACTATTCCCAACTTTGACACCACCTACAGTACCAATATGGACTACTT
>JAITOJ010000034.1 GCA_031290005.1 Treponema sp.
AGAAATGATACGTATGCCCCCTGACGATAGGCACCGTCAGCGTTCCATCCACTCCAGTGGATGTCTGCCGTGTTTCCCGGAACTGCCAAATCGCGCCGGGCGAACTGTCATCCACCACCGCAAGCTGATACACATTGCGGACGCCCCGCGAACTCTTCACGTCCGCCCCCGCCGCCCCCGCCACAGACCTCGACTCACCCGTCACCTCGACCGCGCCGGCCCAGGGAATGACAAAGGTTATCGTCCCGGTCTCACTTCCCGCCGGAATGTCCACGTCCCCCGTAATGGGTTCCTCCGGGCTTTCCTCCGGCGCAGCGGGCGCGGCGGGCGCGGCCTGTTTAATGGTCTCGGTCATCAAGATAGGCGAACATCCCACCCAGATACCGATAAGCAGGCCCACGGCCAGCACAACCAGACCAATGGCAATGCCAAAGGCCGTCCAAGTCGATTTGTTCAACTTTTTCATACGCATTCAGTACTCCTTATATTCAGATGGATAGATGAATAGACAAATAGAGAAGAGAGATAATAGAGATAATTAAATTGATTGATTGAGATTGGCGGTTCCCCGCCGGTGATTAGTCTACGAGGAAGTCCCTGCCGGGACGGATATTGTCCCCCCCCCCCCCGGACGGGTTTTGGGTGCTGTTATCTACGCGGTTTTCGCCCCGCGGGCGTTCTTTTTCTAACACATTCATAATATACTGAATTATCGGCAAAAAGGCAAGGGGGTGTAAAGAGCCGGTTCGGAACAGCCGAAAATATATCAGAGAGATAAGGGGTGCGCCATTAAAACAGACTATGCCATGATGCTTTCGCTGCTTTTCTTCCTCATTCCAGGTTTTGCCGGGGAAGACCGCGCCCCGCCGGTATTTTGCGCGGCTTGCAGCAGAACTTAAAAAATACGATTGACCTACAATTTGACGAAATCCTGAACCGGCAATAGGCATCTGGCCGGATACTACTTGCCTGTCTTTTATTGTTTTACAAAGAACATGACTGTGGGGCTGACGCTCCGGCCGGCAAATACGCTGTTTTGGGGAGAAACGCCCCCGGCGTCTTCAAGCTGGATACCGTTATCCCGCAGGATATAGAAAAAATTATTTTCCTTGTTACTTCCAGTCAGGGTGATGGTGATGACGCCGTCAAATTGAAGCCGCAATCCGTCAGACAGGAAATATTTGAATTCTACCGTGCCCCGGGAGCCGCTTCCCATGGAAATCACATAAGGGACAAGCTGTTGGTTTCCCGTCCAGACCACGTTATTGCCGCCGGCAAAGCGCAGGGCGCCGTAATTTTCACTCACAAAATCCGGGCCCAGAGTCAGGAGCGTGTCATACAGCCCGGCGCGGCGCTCCTGTTCCCTGGCTATAATGTCCTTAATCAGCGCCTCCTCCAAGGGCACAAAATTATAGGACACCGGAATGCCTCGGTCATTCAGGCAGGAAACCGAGAGGAGGTTTTCGTTCCGCAGATTTAGCGTAATAGGGCTGTTGTCCAGGACAGAGGAGTTTCCGGGCCCCTGGCTGATGCCGGTAAATGCAAAGCGGACATCGGTCCCGGCAAGCTGGAGTCTGCCGGTTTTTGTCACTGAATCAATCGTGAATTCGTAGTTCGTTCTCATCTGCGAAAGGTCGATGGTATTATTCGTTATCATGGTCTGCCAGGATTCGGGCCGCCAGATTTTTTCAAATACTGGCGCAAGTGCCGCGGTACTGGTTTCAGGTTCCTGGGGTTGTCCGGTATTTCGGGCGTCTTGGCTTTGGCTGTCATATAAACTCAGGTTGTATGAAAAACACCAGCCTTCGGTTCCATCCGCAGTGAGCACCCGGAGCCAGTCTCCGTCCAGCGGATTTGCTCCGGCCATTACGGGCTGCCCCTCGCCTTTATAGAGCACTTTGACTACTTCATCTTTCCGGAGCCGGTAGACTTGCCGGGCAGTGTTGACAGTCTGAAAGCGGATAGGAAGTCCGTCCAGCAGGGTGCGGGCGTATTGGTTTTGATAGTCCTGGTATTTCGCCCGGAAGGTTTGCGCTTTTCTCTTTGAGGCAGGCGCTGTTATCTGCCAGAGAGGTATTTCAATTTTCTCATCCCTGCCGGGCAGCCCGATGACATAGACTTTGGAAATCGTGGATTTCACATAGACCGGAAGTATTTCACCGTCCTCCAGTCCATATTCGGGCAAATTCCACAGCAACATACTGTATCCTATCCGGTTGGAACAGGCTCCCAGGAGAAAGACACAGACAAAAACAAGAAAATAAGCCGATTTACGAAAAATAGTTATCATTTGTCGAAGATGTATTAAACCACAACACCATAAAAAAGTAAATAGGTAAACCTGCGGGGTCTTGCATAGCAGCGCCTTTTTTGCTAATCTGGCATCATGTTCTACACCGACACCAGAGATTCTTCCGTACAAATAAGTTTTCGTCAGGCGGTACTGGACGGCATGAGCACCCAAACCGGGGGCTTGTATATACCCGTCTCATACCCCGGGCTGCCCAAACCCTTTCTCAATAAAATCCCCGAGCCGTCCTTTCGGGACATCGCCTTTGAAATCGCCCGGCTTTATGCGGGCCGCGAAATTCCCGACGGCGACCTGGAAGCCATCATTGCCGACGCCTACCCCTTCTTTTCCCCCGTGGTTCCCCTGGACACGGTGACCTATTCTCTGGAATTGTTCCACGGCCCCACCTGCGCTTTCAAGGACTTTGGCGCCCGGTTTATGGCCCGGTGCATGTCCTGGTTTAACCGGGACGAAAAGGCTCCCCTGCATATCCTGGTGGCTACCTCCGGGGATACGGGCAGCGCCGTGGGGAGCGCCTTTCACCAGGTGCCCGGCCTGGACGTAACGATTTTGTATCCCGCGGGAAAAATCAGCCCTTTGCAGGAAAAACAGCTTTCCACATTCGACGGCAACGTGTGCGCCCTGAAAGTCAATGGGACATTCGACGACTGTCAGCGGCTGGTGAAAACCGCCTTTACCGACAGTGACCTGCGGAAGCGTTTCCGCCTTTCCTCGGCCAATTCGATAAATATCTCCCGGCTTCTGCCCCAGTCCTTCTATTATATGTACGCCTCCCTGGTGGTACGAAACCGGGCCTGGCGGGACAGCAAAATCGAAAATCCCGCCATCATCGTGTCTGTGCCCTCGGGCAACTTCGGCAATCTCACCTCCGGCTTGATCGCTCGGGCTATGGGCGCGCCAATTGCGGGATTCATCGCCGCCACCAATGCCAACCGCACTGTGCCGGACTGGATTGCCACCGGGGAATACGCTCCCCGGCCATCGGTGCAGACCCTGTCAAACGCTATGGATGTGGGCGCGCCCAGCAACTTTGAGCGGATTCACGCCATGTACGACTTGGATAGGGCGCGCGCCTTGTTTGCCGCCTACTGGCTGGATGACTTGGGAACTTTGGAAGCGATTAAAGCCTGCCACACCCGCACGGGTTATATCCTTGACCCTCACGGCGCGGTGGCCTGGCAAGCCTGGAGCGATATCCGGAATGGGGCCATGGAACATCTAGTCAAAGCCCTATCTAATCCTGATGCCGCCCCGCGAAAGGCGGACGAAAAACCGGCTTCCGGCCTCATGCCCAATATTCCCGAATGGGCGGGCGCGGTGGTGAAGAAACAGGCTGTGGGCATTGTGCTTGAAACCGCCCATCCGGCGAAATTCGGCGATACGGTCAAGCTGGCCTGCGGACGGGAACCGTCCCTCCCTGACCGGCTGGAACGGGTGCTCCATCTGCCTGACCGGGCCGTGTCCATGGAAGCGGACTACAATCAATTCAAGTATTGGATGCGGACAAATTTGCAGGCTTAATCACATATTTTCGTAGGTTTGGGTTTCATCGCTCAGATGGACTATTTTTACTCCCGCTTTTTCAAACATGGAAAGAGAATCCGTGCTGTCGTGATAGCGTTTTTCCACCACTACCCGCTTGATGCCGCAGTTGATAATCAGCATGGCGCAGGTGCGGCAGGGGGTCATTTTGCAGTAGAGCGTGCCGCCGTCAATGGCAATGCCCCTTTTGGCCGCCTGACAGATGGCGTTCTGTTCCGCGTGCACCGTGCGCATACAGTGATTGGTTGCCGTGCCGTCCTCGTGAATCATCTTTTTGAACAGGTGGCCCACGTCGTCGCAGTGGGGGAGGCCCGCAGGAGAACCCACATAGCCGGTCATCAGGATTTGATTATCCCTAGTGATGACGCACCCTGAACGGCCCCGGTCGCAGGTGGCCCGTTTGGCTACAGTGCGGCAGATTTCCATAAAGTAATCGTCCCAACTGGGGCGGATATATTTTTCAGTTTCCATTCAACGCTCCTGTTTTGTTAGAATTTGAGGCGCATACTTACCTGGGCTCCCCAAATTTTGGTTAAAAAATCAATCGAAGCGCCTAAGGTCACCTGAAAGAACGCCAAATTCAGCCGTTTCACTGATACCTGCGTAGGTTTTAGTCAAATCAACCCCAATCGACTGAGAGTATATTGTCCCAAAACAGCATAATAATGGCAATCCAATGATAGTTTTCTTTTGTACGCCCGCAATCATGTTTCCACACCTTCTTTTGTATGATACCTCAAAGACAGAGACATTGTCAAATAAAAACCGCCATAAAGAGTTGAACAAAAATTTTCTTTTCGGTATACTGACATTCAGTGATTTTCCTTACGGGATATTACCGTTATTTTTCTTATTTTGGAGGAACTATGACAATAGCTGAAATGCTCGGGCAAAGCGGGATTCTGACCGTGCTCGGGATGGGAGTCGTGTTTTCGTTCATCGTAATCATGATAATCGCCATGGGCCTGATGAAAAAGCTGGTTCACGCCCTCAAGCTGGATGTGAATCCAGCAGCAGCCCCGGCAATTGCCGCCGCGTCCGTGGCGGTGAAGGATGACAAGGCCGTAATCGCGGCCATCGCCGCCGCCCTGCGCGGTAAACAAGAATAAAAGGATATTTAAGGAGAACTATATGCCTGAAAAAAACAAAGTACACATTTCCGATTTGGTACTCAGGGACGCGCATCAGTCGCTGCACGCCACCCGCATGACTACCGCCGATATGCTGCCCGCCTGCGGCAAGCTGGACAAAATCGGCTATTGGTCTCTGGAAGCCTGGGGGGGCGCGACCTTTGATTCGTGCATCCGCTTTCTGAACGAAGACCCCTGGGAACGGCTCCGCAAGCTGCACGCCGTCCTGCCGAACACCAAAATCATGATGCTCCTGCGCGGGCAGAATCTGCTGGGTTACCGGCACTATGCCGACGACGTGGTGGACCGGTTCGTGGACGCCGCGGCAAAGCACGGGGTTGACGTGTTCCGCATCTTCGACGCCTGCAACGACCCCCGGAACCTGAAGCGGGCCACCGACGCGGCCAAGAAGACCGGCAAGCACGTGCAGATGGCCATTTCCTACGCCACCACGCCGTACCACACCAAGAAGATTTACGCCGACCTGGCAAAGTCCTACGCGGACTTTGGGGCTGACTCGATTTGTATAAAGGATATGTCCGGCCTGCTGAAACCCTACGAAGCCTATGACCTGGTGAAGGCGATTAAGGCCAAGGTGGACATCCCCCTGGAGATACACACCCACGCCACCACGGGGCTTTCCGTAGCCACCCTGATAAAGGCCGCCGAGGCGGGGGCGGAAATCTTGGACACGGCGATTTCGTCCATGTCCATGGGAACCAGCCACAGTCCCACGGAAACCATCGTGGAAGCCTTCCGGGGCACCCCCTACGACACCGGGCTTGACATCGTGGCGCTGCTGGAAATCGCCGCCTATTTTCGGGAAGTCCGCAAGAAATACGCCAAGTTCGAGTCCAGTTTTCTGGGGGCGGACACCCGCATTCTGGTCTCCCAGGTGCCGGGGGGTATGCTCTCCAACCTGGAAAGCCAGCTCAAGGAGCAGAACGCCTCCAACAAGATCGACGACGTGCTCAAGGAAATTGCCGTGGTGCAGAAGGACTGCGGCTACATCCCCCTGGTGACCCCCACCAGCCAGATTGTGGGAACCCAGGCGGTGTTTAACGTCCTGTTTGGCCGGTACGAACGGCTGACCCAGGAAACCTGCGACCTGGCAACCGGCCGCTACGGGGCCACCCCCGCTAAGCCGAATCCTGACCTGGTGAAGAAAGCCCTGGCGCAGAACAAGTACGACGAGGTGCTCACCTGCCGTCCCGCTGATTTGATACCCAACGAATACGACAAGATTGCGGCTGAAGCCAAAGCCGCGGGCGCGCAAAACGATGAGGACGTGCTCACCTTTGCCATGTTCCCCAAAGTGGCGCCCAAGTTTTTTGCGGAACGCGCCAAGGGCCCGGTGTCCAGCGACAGCTTCGTGGTGAAACCCGCCGCGCCGGCCTCCAAGGGCGGCTCTTGGACGGTGAACGTGAACGGCGCCGCCTATCAGGTGACCAGCGGGCCTTCCGGGGATGCCATGAGCGTCACCGTGAACGGCGCGGCCTACAATGTGGCCTTCAGCGCGCCGGGCGCCGCGAGTTCTGCGCAGCAGACCCCGGTTGCTGTGGCAACGGCCTCCGGCGGGGCCGACATCACCGCTCCGGTGGCGGGGACGCTGCTCAAGCAGGTGGCTCCGGCGGGGTCGGTGGTCAAATCCGGGCAAACCGTGCTTTTGATTGAATCCATGAAGATGGAACTGGAAGTGAAGGCCGCGGTCGACGGCCCGGTGTCGTACACCGTGGCTCCGGGCAGCCAGATTACCGCGGGCCAGGTGCTGGGCAAAATCGGAGGCGGGGCAGCGGCTCCCGCGCCCGTACAGGCACAGCCCGCTCCGGCAGCTCCGGCTCCCGTACAGCCCGCACCCGCGAGTTCTGCGCAGCAGAACTCGGTAGCGGCAGGAACTGCCGCGACCGGGACGATTGTTCCTGCCCCGGTGGCGGGAACAGTGCTCAAAAACGTGCTGGCCGAAGGCGCTCAAGTGAAGTCCGGGGACACCATCGTGATCATTGAGTCCATGAAGATGGAGCTTGAAATCAAGGCCCCTTCCGCCGGTTCGGTGCATTATCTGGGAACCCCGGGTTCGCAAATCAGCGCGGGCCAGGCCCTTGCGGAAATCAGGTAGGGGGGTCCAATGTTAGGTAAGGATACTAAAAAACGGCATGTGGTGAACGTCACTCTGGTCATCTTGGGGATTGCCTTGGTCTTCTCCCTGTTCCGCCCCGTGGCTCAGGCCCAAACCGCCGACCACGGAGACGCAGCCGCCACTGCGGTGCGCCGGGAAGTACCCCGGATTTCCATCAAGGGATTTTTTGCCAATACCGTGGAAAGCACGGGTATTTTCAAAATCATCAACGGCACGGAAACGGTGCAGGATTTGATCGACCCCACCGCCACCACAGATGTGTTTGGCTGGCAGCGCCTGGTGATGATGGCCATCGGCTTTCTGATCATCTATTTGGGGGCTGCCAAGGGCTTTGAGCCACTCCTCTTGATTCCCATCGGGTTCGGCACGGTGTTCGTCAATCTCCCCGGCGGCGGTATGTATAACGAACATTCGGGGATGCTCCGGCTGATTTACGACATGGGGGTGGGCAACGAGTTCTTCCCCATGCTGATTTTCATGGGCATCGGCGCCATGACCGACTTTGGCCCCCTGATTGCCAACCCTAAGATGGCGATTCTGGGGGGCGCGGCCCAGTTCGGCGTGTTTGCCACCCTCTTCGGCGTGGCCCTGTTTAACAAACTGATCCCCAACCCAGCAGACCAGTACACCATGTTCCAGGCCAGCGCTATCGCCATTATCGGCGGCGCAGACGGGCCCACGTCGATTTACCTTGCGGGAAAACTGGCGCCGGAAATGATGGCGGTGATTGCCGTGGCGGCCTACTCCTACATGGCCCTGGTGCCCATGATACAGCCGCCGATCATGAAACTCCTCACCACCCCTGCGGAACGGGTGATCAAGATGAGCCAACTGCGCTCCGTGTCCAAGGTGGAGCGCATCGTCTTCCCCCTGGTGATCCTCGTCCTGGCGATTTTGCTTCTCCCCCCGGCGGCGCCCCTCATCGGGATGCTGGCCATGGGCAATTTCGTGAAGGAAATCGGCGTGGTGCAGCGGATCAGCAAGACCATGGAAAACGAACTGCTGAACATCGTGTCCATCCTGCTCTCCCTGGGGGTGGGTTCCCAGATGACCCCGGAGAAAATTATGAACATCAAGTCCATCGGCATCATCTGCATGGGCCTGGTGGCCTTTAGCATCGCCACCAGTGCGGGGGTCCTCATGGCTAAGGCGATGAACCTCTTCCTTAAAGAGAAGATCAACCCGCTTATCGGTTCCGCCGGTGTGTCCGCGGTGCCTATGGCGGCCCGGGTGTCCAACAAGGTGGGTCAGGAGTACGACCCGTCCAACTTCCTCCTGATGCACGCCATGGGGCCCAACGTGGCCGGCGTTATCGGCACGGCCATTGCGGCGGGGGTGTTCATCGCCACTTACGGAGGGTGAGCGACCCGACGAATATTTCAGGAAAACCGGCGGAGACGCCGGTTTTTTTATTAAAAGGAGCCAGATAAGGCACGTATAGCACAAACCTTACCGATATGATATATTACAGAAACTAAAGGGAAGGACCATGACCCCAAACCATGAAATAAACCAATATATCACCGAACTCGATAAAATCTATCGTACCGGCAAAGGCACGGAACACAGCTACCGAAGCGCCCTCAAGAGCCTTTTTGAAGCAGTTACCAGCGGCCTGGCCATAACCAACGAACCGAAACACATAGACTGCGGTGCGCCCGATTACATCGTTACCCGCAATGAAATACCGGTAGGCTATATTGAGGCAAAGGATATTACCGTAGGAATTAATAACAAGGTCAATAAAGCACAATTTGAACGCTATAAACAATCCCTCAATAATCTCATAATAACCGACTATCTTACCTTTCAATTATTCATTGACGGTGATGAAATCGTTACCGTAACCATCGCAAAAGAAATCAACGGCGGCATATCCCCGGATAAAAAACAGTATGATGCTTTAATGGAATTGATAGAGCAATTTTCAGGTTTCAAGGGAAAGAGCATTTACCAATCCGATCAATTAGCAAAAATGATGGCGGCAAAGGCGAAACTCCTTGCCGGAATAATCGAGCAAGCCCTGCATGATACGGACGCGGAAGACGATACACTGTCGGGCCAGTTGGAGGGTTTTAGAAAAATTCTGATACACGATCTTTCCATCCCCGCATTTGCCGACATATACGCACAGACCCTTGCCTATGGAATGTTTGCCGCACGTTTTAATGACCGGAGCAATAACCATTTTTCTCGGCAAATCGCCGCAAATTTAATACCCCAGTCTAATCCATTTCTCCGTAAGTTTTTTCAATACATAGCGGGTTTTGACCTTGATGACCGCATCCGCTGGATTGTAGACGCGCTTGCTGACCTGTTTAATTACGTGGCTGTCGAAGACATACTCAAGGAATTCGGCAAGGTAAATCAGGACCCCTATTTACATTTTTACGAGACATTCCTTGGCGCATATAATCCGAAACTTCGGGAAGAACGGGGAGTCTATTACACGCCGCTTCCCATTGTCAAATTTATAGTCCAGGCGGTTGATACCATTTTACAAAATGATTTTCATATAGCCAAAGGGCTGGCCGACAGTTCCAAAGACGGGGATTTTCATAAAGTGTATATCCTCGAACCTGCGGCCGGAACCGGTACTTTTCTTGTTGAAGTAATCGAAAATATTTATAAACGTTTTGCGAATCAAAAAGGAATGTGGCGCGATTATTGCAAAGAACATCTGCTGCCGCGCTTGAACGGCTTTGAAATCCTCATGGCGCCCTACGCGATGGCGCACTTCAAACTTGATATGAAACTCAAAGAGACGGGGATAAACACGGCGGAATTAAAGGACCGTTTCCGCGTATATCTTACGAACAGCCTTGAAACCGTTGCGGACAACAATCCTGTTCTGCTTATGGAAAAATGGCTTTCCGATGAGGCCGATGAAGCTGCCCGGGTTAAGCGCGATGCCCCTGTCATGGTTGTTTTGGGAAATCCACCCTACAGCGGGGAGAGCGCCAATAAAAATTGTTTGGCAGACTTGCTGGAAGACTACAAAAAAGAACCGGGCGGAATAGAAAGGCTGAAAGAGAAAAATTCCAAGTGGCTCAACGACGATTATGTCAAGTTCATCCGTTACGGACAATCGCTTGTCGTAAAGAACGGTAGCGGAATACTGGCTTATGTCAACAATCACAGCTTTCTGGACAACCCCACATTTCGCGGTATGCGCTGGAATTTGCTTCAAACCTTTGACGCTATATACATTCTTGACCTTCACGGAAATGTAAAAAAGAAAGAAAGTGCACCGGATGGCGGCAAGGACGAAAATGTTTTTAATATACAGCAAGGGGTAAGTATAAACATTTTTGTAAAGACAGGGAAGAAAAAACAGGACGGGTGCGCGCAGGTTTACCATTGCGATTTATACGGAAGCCGAAAAGCTAAATATACATATCTGCTTGAAAATACGCTTGCATCTGTAAAATGGTTTGAACTTTCACCGAACGCCCCGCAGTACTTTTTTGTGGAAAAAGATTTTGGCAGTCAGGCTGAATATGAAGAAGGTTTCAGCGTGCCGGAGTTGTTTCCGGTTAATTCGGTTGGAATTGTAACCGCCCGCGATGATTTCACCATCCACAATTCAGAACAGGCGGTAAAAAATATAATAACAGAATTCCTTAAACTGGACAATAAAACAGCGCGTACCCGTTTTAGTTTAGGCAACGATGTTAGGGACTGGAGTATAGAAGGAGCAAAAAAAGATTTAGCGCGAAATTTAAATGGAAATACCAACCTTGATTTTTCAAAGATTGTAAAAATTAATTATCGCCCGTTTGATGCAAGGTATACTTATTATACGGGACATTCAAAGGGATTTCATTGTATGCCGCGAAATGATGTAATGCGGCATTTTCTGAATAATAACAATATTGGCCTTATAACAATTAGACGAAGCAGG
>JAITOJ010000069.1 GCA_031290005.1 Treponema sp.
CTTCCGCTATTTGGGGACCGCCTTGGGGGTGTTCCTGATTGTGGAAAAGGACGACGCCCTCTACCTGATTGACCAGCACGCGGCCCACGAGCGGCTGTTGTATAACCGGTTTATCGCCCATGCCGGGGAAAGCCAGGGTTTGCTTATCCCCTATGTGGTGGAAACCCAGAGCCCGGAGGAGGACGCCTGCCTGGAGTCGATTCTGGAAGGGCTGCGAAAAGCGGGTTTTGAAGGGGCCAACCGGGGGGATGGCCGCTGGGAGTTTTCCTCTGTCCCCGCCTGCTGGGAGGGAAGCGAGGAAGACCTGCGGCGGGACTTGCTGGAAGAACGGCTTGCGCCGGATAAAATCGTAAGCGCCCTGGCCGCCACTACCGCCTGCCGGGCAGCCATTAAAGAAGGCCACGTTTTGGACAGCGCCACCGCCGAGGGCATTATCCGAAGCGCCCTGGCTTTGGAAACTCCCCGCTGCCCCCACGGGCGGCCTGTGTGGTTTGTGTTGAGCCGGGCGGAGTTATACCGGCAGGTGCGGCGGACAGAATAGAGGAATCAGCAAATGAAGAAAAACACGTACAAAACAGCTTCTGAATTATGCCCTGTTGACGCTCAAACGGTACAGGCGGGTATGCGGTTTACGGCGCCGCTCTTCTTTGATGAAGGAGTGAATCTGTTTGCCGCCCAGGGGCAGCCCCTGAATGGCTTTCATCTCCGGGCAATACAAGACTGGCATATCGATTTTCTGTATACGTCCGGCGAACCGGACAACTCCGAAGACCGGGAAGACTTGGAGGATTTGGAGGATTTGGAAGAGCTATGACATACACCAAAACCACCGGATTCGCGGGGGAGGCCAAAGCGGCGGCGTTTCTGGAAACTCAAGGGTATACCATAGTATGCCGGAACTGGCGGACGCCCCAGGGAGAAATCGACATCATCGCGGAAAAGGATGGGGCGCTGGTGTTCGCGGAAGTCAAAACCCTGCCAAACGGCGGGCCGGAGACCCTGGCGCGGGTATTGGATGAAAAAAAACAGCGCAGAATCGTGAAAACGGCTAAAAATTTCCTCAATATGTATCGACAATATAGTAGCGGGTATATCAGGTTTGATGTGCTTATTGTTGATACGCCGGGGTTTGATCCGGTGCATCATATCGAAAATGCTTTTGTGGAGCAGACATGAAAGTCGTTTCATACAGTGAAAACAGGGCGTCTCTTTCGGCTGACCGGCTTGCAGTTCTTGCGAAAAAAATTTATGATAAGGCGTACTTGGATAACGCGATTCAACGGATGGCGGCGGTATTAAGCCGTCAGTTGGTCGACGACCCGTACGAACGAAAATAACGCGAGGACTGTATGGAACAAGCCGGACGAGAACGCCGGAAAAACTGGCATAATAAAAAAAATTGGAACCGTCCCAAGACGTCTCCTCAAGAAAACGCCCGGAAGTCTGAAAAACAGGCTGCGGCACTTGCTGAGCGCGCCAAGAGAACCCGGGAAGTGGCGGACAAATTACAGCATAAACAGAACGAAGTACGGGAGGCTCTCAAAGTTTTCAGGCAGACAAAACACCTCTGCCCCCGATGCAACAACGTGATTCAGGAATTGTCTAACGCCCTTCCTGACCGTGTTACCGGCGAGCCTGTACACTTTGACTGTGTGCTTGCCATGCTTAACGAACAGGAACGCGGCGCTCCTTCTGAAAAAATAGCGTACATTGGCCAGGGCCGCTTTGGGGTTCTGTATTTTGAAAATCCCAATGACACCAAGCATTTTACCATTCGCCGTATTATCGAGTGGGATGTCCAGAATCTGTCCGCCTCTTGGCGGAGCGGCATTCCCGATTTGTTCAGCCAAGTGTAGCCCGATGAAAGCGGATGAAAAACAAACCCTCTATACGCTGCTCCAGAAAACCGCGTATCTGACAAACGGCTGTCCCGCTTCCGGTTTCACCGAAAATCCCGCGTTTACTGATGACCCGGAACCAGGGGAGAACGCGGCTGTCATGGCGGAGCGGCCCGCCGGACAGACTATTGAGGATATTGCGGCGGAGGTTGCTCAGTGCCGTTGCTGCGGGCTGTGCAAAACCCGCCGGAACACGGTGCCCGGCGTGGGAGTGCTTTCGCCTTTGGCGCTGGTGGTTGGAGAAGGGCCGGGCGCGGACGAAGACGCCAAAGGAGAGCCCTTTGTGGGGCGCGCGGGGCAGCTTTTGGACAAAATGCTGGGAGCGATTTCCCTGTCCCGCGACACAAACTGTTTTATCGCCAATATCGTGAAATGCCGGCCGCCCCAAAACCGAGACCCCCAGCCGGATGAGGAAACCGCCTGTTTTCCTTTCCTGGAACGCCAAATTCAGGCGCTCAAACCAAAAATGATTTTAGCTGTTGGCAGAATCGCCGCTCAGTGGATGCTGCACACCGTTGAACCTATCGGCAAACTGCGCGGACGCATTCTGGACTATCAGGGCATTCCTTTTATGGCGACTTATCATCCCAGCGCACTGCTCCGCAACGAAGACCTCAAGCGCCCCGCCTGGGATGACTTAAAGACATTCCGGGCAAAATTGCAGGAACTTTTGCCGTAATTATGGACGACACACCACCGGATGAAAGTATAACCGTCTCTGGTGAGCGTGGGTATGGGCAATTCCCTGCGAAAGGGAAAGCGAAGATTACCAGAGTTAGGAAACAAGGCACTTGACTATATCCTCATTCTGTATTATACATAATCAAACAAACATGAAAAGCAGTCAAATGGAACATCCGGTTGACAGTGATTTGGCAAAAGACAATGCCGTCACGCAAAAGACAAAAAATACGCGGAAATCCCGAAAGCCAAAAGATATAACGGGGCTGCGAAAAGGAAAACTGGTTGCGGTGCGTTGTCTTGGCATAAAATACTACGGCAATTACGTATGGGAATGGAAATGCGAGTGCGGAAATACGATAGGAAAAACGCTCCCCCAGCTTCTGCATAGCACCTCCTGCGGATGCTCAGGAAGGAGACGGCGGGGCAGAAAACCAAGCAGGAACCGGGAAATGCTGCTGGAAGCAAATAAGCAAAAACCGCCGGAACCTAAAATGCCGTCCATGCCGCGGTTTATTATTCATAAAAAAGCAGATAAAGTACTGTAACGTCGGATTATGAGCAAGGTATATCAAATGGAAAACACATTTGCCGGTAAAATAAAACAAATCGTGAAAACCCTGGTACAGAGTTATGGGGAACATGCGGATATTATCAAGACTGACTCGGATAGCTTCCTGAATCACAGCCACATCATAGAGAATCTGGAAAAACTGCGGATTCTGGTTTTCCCCGGTTATTTCGGAAAAAAGCATGTGTCCAGGGAAATGATGGAATACTATGCGGGGGATCTCCTGGAAGAAGTGCACTATTCCCTTTCAGCGCAGATCGTCCGGGCAATGGAGTATGGCGGCGCGGCCAGGGACACCGCGGCGCTGGCCGAAGAGAAGACATTCCAGTTTCTGGCGGCTCTGCCGGAAGTCCGCGCGCGGCTTGCGGAGGATGTGCAGGCGGCTTTTGACGGAGACCCAGCGGCTTCGGGACAGGACGAAATCATCACTTCCTATCCGGGAATTTACGCTATTTTGGTGTACCGGCTGGCCCATGTCCTGCACGGACTTGCGGTTCCCCTGATTCCGCGCATTATGACCGAACACGCCCACAGCGTGACAGGCATTGACATCCACCCTGGCGCGGCTGTCGGCCGCTATTTCTTCATCGACCACGGCACAGGTATCGTGATTGGGGAAACCACGGTCATAGGCAACCACGTAAAGATTTACCAGGGAGTCACCTTGGGGGGCCTTTCCACCAGGGGCGGACAGGCGATCAGAGGCACAAAACGGCATCCTACTATTGAAAACAATGTAACGATTTATTCCGGGGCGTCTATTTTTGGAGGCGCCACAATAATCGGAGAAGGAGCGGTCATCGGCAGCAGCGCGTTTATCACCAAGTCGGTGCCGGCAAACTGCAAAGTCAGTATCAAGAATCAGGAACAGCAGTACAAGGGGGCGTCAGAAACGACCGGAGCGCCTGAAGCGCCCCTGGGCGAGTTTTGGGACTGGGTGATTTGATTTTCTACGCGGCCTTCTTCCGCCCAATCAACTGCAACACCACCACCGCCGCAATCAGCAGAATGCCGACGCCGTCGGTGATTAAGCCGGGGTCAATCAATAAAAGCCCGCCCGCGATTGCCATGAGCCGCTCAATGACATTGACGCGCTTGAACATATAGCCTTCCAGTCCCGCGGCAAGCCCGAACATGCCGATCACGGAAGTGCAGATAATGCGGATGACCTCAAT